>NZ_JBJGXU010000053.1:0-40888 GCF_045447305.1 Pseudomonas sp. D47
GCGACAACCAAAGAATTCAACCCATAAAAAGATGTGTAGATACCTATGGCCATCGCAGCCAAGCCAGCCCCCACATTGAATATTCACCTGTCTCCAAATAGAGACAAAATTCAAAAACGCAGCTTAAAGTAAAAATAATATCCTTATATTTCAACACGTTAATGTGTTGGCACACATCTAGCTATAGCCCTCTCCAAAGCACCACCCCACAAAAATAACAATTCGATCTGGAGACACACCATGAGTGTGATCATTGCCCTGGCAGCCCTCGCGCTGCTGATGCTGGCCGCCTACCGTGGCTACAGCGTTATCCTGTTTGCCCCCATCGCCGCCCTCGGCGCCGTCCTGCTCACCGACCCGTCCGCCGTCGCCCCTGCGTTTACCGGGGTGTTCATGGAAAAAATGGTCGGGTTCATCAAACTGTATTTCCCGGTATTCCTGCTCGGCGCGGTGTTCGGCAAGCTGATCGAACTGTCGGGCTTCTCGCGCGCCATCGTCGCCGCCGCGATCCGTTTGCTCGGCACGCGCCAGGCGATGCTGGTGATCGTGCTGGTTTGCGCCCTGCTCACCTACGGCGGCGTCTCGCTGTTTGTGGTGGTGTTTGCGGTGTACCCGTTTGCGGCGGAGATGTTCCGTCAGAGCAATATCCCCAAGCGCCTGATCCCGGCGACCATCGCCGTCGGCGCGTTCTCGTTCACCATGGACGCCCTGCCCGGCACGCCGCAGATCCAGAACATCATCCCCAGCACCTTCTTCAACACCACCGCGTGGGCCGCGCCGTGGCTGGGCTTGATCGGCACGATCTTCGTGTTCTGTGCCGGCATGCTCTACCTGGCGCGCCAGCGCAACAAGGCCCAGCGTGCCGGTGAAGGCTACGGCACCGAGCTGCGCAACGAGCCGGAAACTGCTGAAAATATCGCCCTGCCTAACCCGTGGATCGCACTGTCGCCGCTGCTGCTGGTGGGCGTGATGAACCTGCTGTTCACCCACTGGATCCCACAGTGGTACGGCAAAACCCACAGCCTCAGCCTGCCGGGCATGAGCGCGCCGGTGACCACCGAAATCGCCAAGCTCACAGCGATCTGGGCGGTGCAGGCGGCGTTACTGGTCGGCATCGTGATGGTGTTGGTATTCGGCTGGTCGGCAATTCGCAGCAAGCTCGCCGAAGGCAGTAAAAGCGCGGTGAGCGGTGCGCTGCTGGCGGCGATGAACACCGCGTCGGAATACGGCTTTGGCGCGGTGATCGCCTCGTTGCCGGGCTTTCTGGTGCTGGCGGACTGGCTCAAGGGCATCCCCAATCCGCTGGTCAACGAAGCGATTACAGTGACCTTGCTGGCCGGCATCACCGGTTCCGCCTCCGGCGGCATGAGCATTGCCCTGGCGGCGATGTCCGAGAGCTTTATTTCGGCGGCCCATGCGGCCAATATCCCCCTTGAAGTGCTGCACCGGGTCGCGGCCATGGCCAGCGGCGGCATGGACACCCTGCCTCACAACGGCGCGGTGATCACGCTGCTGGCGGTGACCGGGCTGACCCACCGCGAAGCCTACAAGGACATTTTCGGCATCACGATTATCAAGACCCTTGCGGTGTTCGTGGTGATCGGTACTTTCTACGCCACCGGCATTGTGTGAGGTTTTCATGACGACTTTGAACGGCAAGACCGCCCTGGTTACCGGCTCCACCAGCGGCATCGGTTTGGGCATCGCGCTGAGCCTGGCCAAGGCCGGCGCCAACCTGATCCTCAACGGCTTTGGCGACGCCAGCGCGGTGATCGCCCAGGTGCAGGCGTTCGGCGGCAAGGTCGGCCACCACCCGGCCGACGTCAGCGACCCGGCACAGATCGCCGACATGATCGCCTACGCCGATCGTGAGTTCGGCGGCGTGGACATTCTGGTCAACAACGCCGGCATCCAACATGTGTCGGCGGTGGAAGACTTCCCGGCCGAACGCTGGGACTCGATTATCGCGATCAACCTGTCTTCGGTGTTCCACAGCACGCGCTTGAGTTTGCCAGGCATGAAGGCCAAGGGCTGGGGGCGCATCGTCAACATCGCCTCCGTGCATGGCCTGGTCGGTTCGGTGGGCAAGGCCGCGTATGTGGCGGCCAAGCATGGGGTGATCGGTTTGACCAAGGTGGTGGGCCTGGAAACCGCCACCAGTAACGTCACCTGCAACGCCATCTGCCCGGGCTGGGTGCTGACGCCGTTGGTGCAGAAGCAGATTGATGACCGCGCAGCCAAAGGCGTGGGCCCGCAGCAGGCGCAGCATGATTTGCTCTCGGAGAAACAGCCGTCGCTGGAGTTTGTGACGCCGCCGCAGCTGGGTGAGTTGGTGTTGTTTTTGTGCAGTGAGGCGGGCGCCCAGGTGCGTGGTGCCGCGTGGAACATCGACGGCGGCTGGCTGGCCCAATAAAAACAGACACTGAAGATCAAATGTGGGCGCTGGGTCACCTGGCTCATGCATGACTGATACACCGCTATCGCAGGCAAGCCAGCTCCCACAGTTTGGCGCTGTGTTGTTGGGTAGATTGATACAAGAACAAGAGACTTTGCTGATGTCCGAAATCCTCTGGCAACCCTCCCCCGAACGTATTCGCAACACGCGCATGGACCAGTTCCGGCGCTTTATCAATGAGCGTCACGGCCTGCAGCTGCCCGACTACCCTGCCCTGCACCAATGGAGCATCGACCAGCGCCCCGACTTTTGGCAGGCCATCATCGCGTTCTTCGACGTAGCGTTTCGCAGCCCGCCCACCACGACGTTGATCGAAGACACTGAGATGCCCAACGCCCAGTGGTTCCCCGGCGCCACCCTGAACTTTGCCGAACACCTGCTGCGCCGACGCGACGATCACCCGGCGGTGGTCGCGATCAGCGAGGACGGCCAGCGCGAACAGCTGACCTACGCCGAACTGGCCGAACACGTCGCCGGCCTGCAACACAGCCTGCGCGCGGCCGGTGTCGGCGTGGGCGACCGCGTGGCCGCGTGCATGCCCAACACCTGGCAAACCCTGGTGGGCATGCTCGCCACCACCAGCCTCGGGGCGATATGGTCGTGCTCGTCGCCGGACTTCGGCACCCAAGGCGTGATCGATCGGTTTGGCCAGATCGAACCCAAGGTGTTGATCACCTGCGCGGGTTACCGCTATGCCGGCAAGGACATCGACCAGACGGCCAAACTGAATGAAATCCTCGAACGCCTGCCGTCCCTCGAACAGTTGATTATCGTGCCCTATGCGCGGCCGCAAGCGCGCGCCGAAGACTATCGGACCCCGGCCAAGGTCGCGCTGTGGCGTGACTTTTACCAACCCAACGGCGTGCCCGATTTCGTTGCGGTGCCGTTCGATCACCCGCTGTACATCCTCTATTCCAGCGGCACCACCGGCGTGCCCAAGTGCATCATCCACGGCACCGGCGGCGTGCTGCTCACCCACCTCAAGGAGCACGGCCTGCACGCCGATCTGTCGCGCGAGGACTGCCTGTTCTACTACACCACCTGCGGCTGGATGATGTGGAACTGGCTGGTGTCGGTACTGGCCCTCGGCGCCACGGCGGTGCTGTATGACGGCTCACCGTTTCACCCAGGGCCTGCGCGCTTGGTCGACCTGATCGACGCGGAAAAAATCAGCGTGTTCGGCACCAGCCCCAAGTTCCTCGCCACCCTGGAGAACGCCGGGCTGCAACCACGCTTGAGCCACGACCTGAGCAGCCTCAAGGGCCTGATCTCGACGGGCTCGCCGCTATCGCCGCAAAGCTATGACTACGTGTACCGCGAAATCAAGGGCGAGCTGTGCCTGTCGTCGATGTCCGGCGGCACCGATATCGTCTCCTGTTTTGTGATCGGCAACCCGGTGCTGCCGGTGCGCCGTGGTGAGATGCAATGCAAGAGCCTGGCGATGGCCATCGAAGTGTGGGACGACCAGGGCAAGCCGCTGATCGGCGAAAAAGGCGAGTTGGTGTGCACCCGGCACTTTCCGGCCATGCCGATTGGCCTGTGGAATGACCCGCAGCAGAAAAAACTGCGCGCCTCGTATTTCAGCCAGTTTCCCGGGGTGTGGGCCCAGGGCGACTACGCCGAGCAGCGCCCGAATGGCAGCCTGCTCATCCACGGCCGCTCTGACGCGGTGCTTAACCCCGGCGGCGTGCGCATCGGCACGGCGGAGATTTATCGCCAGGTGGAAAAGGTCCCGCAGGTGCTGGAAAGCCTGGCCATCGGCCAACGCTGGCAGGACGATGTGCGCGTGGTGCTGTTTGTGCGCCTCAATGACGGCGTCGAACTCGATGAGGCCCTGCAGCAGCAGATTCGCCAGGTGATCCGCGCCAACACCACGCCGCGCCACGTGCCGGCGAAGATCCTCGCTGTCAGCGATATCCCGCGCACCCTCAGCGGCAAGATCGTCGAACTCGCGGTGCGTAACGTGGTGCATGGCGAGCCGGTGAAGAACACCGATGCCCTGGCAAACCCGCAGGCCTTGGAGCAATTTCGCCATCGCCCCGAGCTGGCTGAAGGATGAAAGGTTTCAGCGCAAAAGCACTCATTTGAAGACAAAGCCCCAATGCATGCTATTTTTCGAGGGGTAGTCAGCCGTTCCCGACTCGCGGGATAATCGGCTTTTGTGGTTTTTCAAAGTGTTATGCGTAGGGTTTTTTCATGAACGCAACATCCACCGGTAGCGAAGCTGCTGCATTGATTGCACGGCTGGACTGGGCGCAAAGCCCCCTCGGTGCGGCCAATGATTGGCCACAAAGCCTGCGCACAGCGGTGGATATCGTCGTCAACTCACCGATGCCGATGCTGCTGCTGTGGGGCGGCCAACTCACCCAGCTGTACAACGACAGTTTTGCCCGACTCGCAGGCAACAAGCACCCCGGCGCCATGGGCCAGCCGGCCCACGAGACCTGGCCGGAACTGGCGAGCTTCACCGCGCCGGTCTACGACGCGGTGCTGAGCGGCCAGGTGCGCAGCTTCAGCGAACAGCGTTTCGTGCTGCAACGCCACCATCGCGACACTGAAATCTGGCTCGACCTCACTTACAGCCCGGTCCGTGATGAAAGCGGCGCCGTCGCCGGCATCCTGGTCACCGCCATCGAAACCAACGAACGCCGCAGCAAAGCCTTGGAGCTGCAACAGCGCTCCGAAGACAGCCTCAAGGCCCAGCACAACTCCGAGCAACGCCTGCAACTGGCACTCGCGGCGACCGATGCGGTCGGCACCTGGGATTGGGACATCGGCGAAGACCGTTTTGTCGCCGACGCCCACTTCGCCTACCTGCACGGCGTTGACCCGAGTGATGCCGACCTCTTGCCGATCAGCGACTACCTGCACGGCGTGCACCCCGAAGACCGTGGCATGGTGGCGCGCAGCATCAAGCACTGCATCACCTTCGGCACCGAGTACGCCGAGGAGTACCGCCTGTTGCAAGCCGACGGCCAAGTGCGCTGGGTGTTTGCCCGTGGCCGTTGCTACAAGGATCACCAAGGCCGCCCGGCGCGCTTTTTAGGCGCGGCGCTGGACCTGACCGAACGCAAACACACTGAACAGGCCCTGCGCCAAAGCCAGACCGAGCTGCAGCTGATCATCAACGCCATGCCGGTGCTGATCGGCTACGTCGACCATGAAGAACGCTTTCGCTTGAACAACAGCGCGTACCTGGAATGGTACGGCATGACGCCGCAGGAGTTGTACGGCAAGAGCATCCGCGAAATCATCGGCGACGAACTGTATGCCGGGCGCGAGGACAAGATCGCCGCCGCCCTGCGAGGCAAGGCGTGCAGCTTCATGACGGTTACGCCGCACCACGACGGTCGGCCGCGCCATGCGTTGATGAAGTACCTGCCGCGCTTCAGCAATGACGGCTCGGTGAACGGTTTCTACATCTTTGTCATCGATGAAACCGAACGCAAACTCACCGAAGAAGCCCTGCGCAACCTCAACGAAAACCTCGAAGAACGGGTGGCCCAGCGCACCCAGGCGCTGGCCGAGGCCAACCAGCGCCTGCAAAACGAGATGTTCGAACGCGAGCGTGCCGAAGATGCGCTGCGCCATGCGCAGAAGATGGAAGCGGTGGGCCAACTCACCGGCGGCATCGCCCATGACTTCAACAATATGCTCACCGGCATTATCGGCAGCCTCGACCTGATGCAGCGCTATATCGCCGCCGGGCGCAGTGACGAGATCGGCCGGTTTACCGACGCGGCGGTGTCCTCTGCCCACCGCGCGGCCGCCCTCACCCATCGGCTGCTGGCGTTCTCACGCCGCCAGTCGCTGGACCGGCGCCCGCTCGACCCAAACACGCTGGTGGCGTCCCTGGAAGACTTGTTCCGGCGCACCAAGGGCGCGCACATCGCGCTCAAGGTGGAACTAGGCAAAGATATCTGGCCGGTCAACACCGATGCCAGCCAGCTGGAAAACGCCCTGCTCAACCTGGTGATCAACGCGCGTGATGCAATGCCTGACGGCGGCGAATTGTTGATCGAAACCGCCAACAGTTACTTGGACGGCACCGACATCACCACGCTGGAACCGGTCAAGGCCGGCGATTACGTGATGCTCGGCGTGAGTGACAACGGCAGCGGCATGGCGCCAAAGATTCTGGCCAAGGCGTTTGACCCGTTCTTCACCACCAAGCCCATCGGCCAGGGCACCGGTCTGGGGCTGTCGATGATCTACGGCTTCGCCCAGCAGTCCGGCGGCCACGTGACCATTCAAAGCGAGCCCGGCCAAGGCACCTGCGTACGCCTGTACCTGCCGCGCCTGCATGGCACGGCCTTGGAGAGCAACCTGCCGCAACACCTGAGCGAAGCCCCGCTTGCGCTGGCCGGTGAGGCGGTGGTTGTCGTCGAGGATGACCCTGCGGTGCGCATGTTGGTGGTCAACGTGCTGGATGAATTGGGCTACACCGCGCACCAGGCAGCCGACGCACGCGCGGCGCTGCCGTTGCTGGAGTCGGATTTGCGCGTGGACTTGCTGGTCACCGACGTCGGCCTGCCGGGCATGAACGGCAGGCAACTGGCAGAAATCGCCCGCCAGCATCGGCCCGGCCTGCGCGTGTTGTTCATGACCGGTTACGCCGAAAAAGCCGCCGAGCGCCAAGGCTTCCTGGAAGACGGCATGGACATGGTCGCCAAGCCGTTTTCCATCGACTTGCTGGCGACAAAAATCCGCAGCATGATCAGCGTCAACGAATGAGTTCAGGCATAATCGCGCGCCCTTACGTTTGACCGTTGCAAGGTAACAACATGAAAGCCCAAGCCCGTCACATCCTGGTGAAAACCAGTGAAGAAGCCGAACAGCTCAAGCAGCGCATTGCCAAGGGCGAAGCGTTTGATGTGCTGGCCAAAAAGTACTCGACCTGCCCGTCCGGCAAGCGCGGCGGTGACCTGGGTGAAGTGCGGCCGGGGCAGATGGTGGGGGCGATTGATGCGGTGATCTTCAAGAAGCCGGTGAAAGTGGTGCATGGGCCGATCAAGAGCAAGTTTGGGTACCACTTGGTGCAGGTGTTTTACCGCGACTGACCAGCGATCGTTCCCACGCTTCGCGTGGGAACGATCAGTGTTTAGGGATCAGTGCTCCGGGCACCTGGATAACCCGGCTCGCCAACCGATGCCCAGCCAAGGCCGCCGCCTCTGGCGAACCACCCTTCAGCCGACTGGCCAAATACGCCGCACTGAACGAATCCCCCGCCGCCGTGGTGTCCACCACCTTCTCAACCTTCAGCGCCGGCACGGCAAAGCGCTCGCCCGCGCAGCGGATCAAACACGCCTGCGCCCCGCGCTTGAGCACCACCTCTGCCATCGCCGGGTACGCCGCAAACACCTGCTCGCTGTCGGCGTAGCCAAACAACGCACGCTCGTCGTCCTCGGTCAGCAAGGCGATATCCACTTCGGCCAACACCGTGTGATAGGCCGCGCGCGCCGCCTCGACGCTGGCCCACAAACGCGGGCGATAGTTGTTGTCGAACACCACCTGGCCACCGCGCTTGCGGGTTTCGATCAGGGTTTGCAGTAAACGAGCACGCCCGACTTCACCCAGCACCGCCAGGGTGATGCCGCTGAAATACACCACGTCGTAATCCGCCAGGGCGGCCAGGATCGGCTCGGCGGCCGGCGTGGTGAAGCAGTCGCGCACAGCGGCTTCGTTGCGCCAGTAGAGGAATTTGCGTTCACCGTTCGCGTCCGTCTGGATGCAGTACAAACCTGGCAAACGCCCGGGCAGGCGCTGCACCATGCCCAGGCCCAGGCCTTCTTCGGCCCAGTGCTTGCACATGGCATCGCTAAAGCTGTCATCGCCCAGGGCGGTGACGTAGTCGACCGTGCCGACATCGCCCAGCTCACGGCGCAGGTACACCGCCGCGTTCAGGGTGTCGCCGCCGAAGCTTTGTTGCAGGCTTGCATCGGCGCGGTGTTGGAGTTCGATCATGCATTCGCCGATGAGGGCGATACGCGGTTGTGTGTTCATAGCCAATGTCTCTGGTGGGCGTTAAGGCCTCATCGCAGGCAAGCCAGCTCCCACATTTGAAATGTATTCACAATTCCAATGTGGGAGCTGGCTTGCCTGCGATGGGCGCGACGCGGTTTAGAAGCAGGTATGCAATGACTCAACCACCTGCAACTGCTCATCCACCAGGCAGCCCACTTGCCACTTGTCGAAGGTCAGGCACGGGTGTGAAGTGCCGAAGGAAATGATGTCGCCAATACGCAACTCAACCCCAGGCGCAACGGTCATGAACGCGTGCTGGTCCATCACTGCGGTGACTTTGCAGGCGCTCACGTCATCGCCTTCAGCCGGCAGGATACCGGCCTTGTAGCGCTTGAGCGGCACCGGCAAGCCGGCGTCGTAGGCCACGTCGCGTTTGCCCAGGGCGATGACCGCAAAGCCTGGCTCGGGCATCGATTGCACGTGGGCCCAGATTTCCAGCGCCGGGCGCAGGCCTTCGTTGAGGTCGCTGCGGCGGTCGAGCACGCAGCATTGCGCCTCTTTGTAGATGCCGTGGTCGTGGGCCACGTAACTGCCCGGGCGCAACACGCTGAGGAAGCGGCCGGCGGCGTTCTGGCTCTCGAACGACTCGGCGATCAGGTCGTACCACGCCGAACCCGAGGCGGTGATGATCGGCTTGGGCAGGTCGAAAGAACCATTGTTTTGCAGGTCGACGGCCAGGCGCACCAGGCTGGCGGCGAAGTCGCGGATACCGCTGACGGCGTGCTCGCCGTGGATCACGCCTTCGTAGCCTTCAATGCCGGTGAGGGCCAAGGCTGGCTGGGCTTTGATCGCCGTGGCCAACTCGCGCACCTCCTGCTCGCTGCGGCAACCGCAACGGCCACCGACCACGCCGTACTCAATCATCACGTTCAAGCGCAGGCCACGGGCGGCGAAGAACAGGCCCAGGTCGGCGACGTTGTCCGGGTGATCGACCATGCAGTGGAAGTCGAAATCGTTGTCGGCCAGCAGGTCGGCAATCAACGCCATGTTCGGCGCGCCGACCAGTTGGTTGGCCATCAACACGCGGCGCACGCCACCGGCATAGGCGGCGCGGGTTTGCACCGCGTTAGCGAGGGTGATGCCCCAGGCGCCCGCCTCAATCTGGCGCTGAAACAGCGCCGGCATCATGCTGGTTTTGCCGTGGGGTGCAAGTTCTGCGCCGCTGTTGCTGACAAATGCCTGCATCCAGCGAATGTTGTGTTCCAGGGCGTCGCGATGCAGCACCAGAGCCGGCAGGCTGACGTCGCGGACCAAGTGAGCGCCAACGGCGGCGGCGCCTTTTTCAACGGCATTGAGGGCAGACATAAAAACTCCTATTCGTTGATGCGACGGGCCAGGTTGTTGGCGCTGTCGATCAACACCCGGCGATAGTCGTTGTAATTTTTAAGCGCGTCGGCCCGTGGGGCAACGATGCACAAGGTCGCAATGCTGATGCCCTGCGCGTCCCGCACCGGGGCGGCAAAGCAATGGGTAAAGGTGTCGGCCACGCTGTCGAAGGAGAAGAACCCATCGAGGGTGGCCTGGCGGATTTGCGCCAGGAAGGTTTCCAACGGCAGGCGCTGGCCGTCCGGCAGGATGAAATCGTCGTAGTCGATCAGGTCGATGATTTGCTGGTCGCTCAAGTGCCCCAGCAGCAGGCGCCCGGAAGCTGTCCACGGGATTGGCGCGTTTTCGCCGATGTCCGACGAGATGCGAAAATGCCGCTCGCCTTCGCGCATCAGCGCCACCGTGTATTTGCGCCCGTTGAGCAGGCACATTTGCGCGGTTTCGTGGGTTTGGCTGACGATTTCCTGCAAGGCATGGTCGGCCTCGCGGGTCAGGTCGAAATGGCGCAGGTGCGCCTGGCCGAGGAAGTACAGCTGGCGGCCGAGGTAGACGTGACCGTCCTTGCCTACGGTTTCGAGGATGCGCCGTTCCAGCAACGACGCGACCAGTTCGTAGACCGTGGATTTGGGGCTGCCTATGCCGCTGGCGATATCATTCGGGCGCAGGGGCTGGCCGATTTCCTTGAGGAAATCGAGGATGTCGAATGCACGGTCCAGGCCTTTGGCGCGGCGTTTGATGGTGTCTTCGGTCATGGCAGTTTCGGTCCGGTCAAAGTCTAAAAGCTAGTGATAACCCTGTGGCGAGGGAGCTTGCTCCCTCGCCACAATAGCGCGCGCTACAAGGCAGCCATGATCGTTCCCACGCTCTGCGTGGGAAGGCATACCGTGACGCTCTGCGTCACAGAAGCGGACGCAGAGCGTCCAGGGCGACGTTCCCACGCAGAGCGTGGGAACGAGCATTTAGCCTTTTTTCTTGTAGGCCACGCAATCAATCTCAACCTTGCAGTCCACCATCATGTTGGCCTGCACACAGGCGCGCGCCGGGGCGTGTTCTGGGGTGAAGTATTCGCCGAAGACTTTGTTGAAACTCCAGAAGTCCCGTGGGTCTTCCAACCACACACCCACGCGCACGACGTCTTTGAGTTCAAAGCCGGCTTCTTCGAGGATCGCCACCACATTGCGCATGGTCTGGCGGGTCTGTTCGACGATGCCACCGCTGATGATTTCACCGTCCACCGCTGGCACCTGGCCCGAGACGTAGAGCCAGCCGTCCGCTTCCACTGCACGTGCGAAAGGACGAGGTTGGCCACCGCCGGCGGTGCTGCCGGTGCCGTAACGAGTAATGCTCATAAAGTTGCTCCTGATTAAAAACGAATGTTCTTCAAAAATTCCGCCAGGCGCGGCGATTGCGGGCGCTCGAAGATGTCCTTCGCGCTGCCCTGCTCTTCAATACGGCCCTGGTTCATGAATACGATCTTGTCTGATACTTCATAGGCAAAGCGCATTTCGTGGGTGACCAGCAGCATGGTCATGCCCTCCTCCGCCAAGCCCTTAATCACGCTGAGCACCTCGCCCACCAACTCCGGGTCGAGGGCGGAGGTGACTTCGTCGAACAGCATCAGGCTTGGGTTCATCGCAATCGCACGGGCAATCGCCACGCGCTGTTGCTGGCCGCCGGACAACTGACCGGGGAAGTGGTTGCGCCGCTCCAGCAGGCCGACGCGGTCCAGCCATTTTTCGGCCAGGGCCACGGCTTCGTCCTTGCCCATCTTCTTGACCTTGAGCAGGCCGAGGGTGACGTTTTGCAAGGCCGTCAGGTGCGGGAACAGGTTGAACTGCTGGAAGGCCATGCCGGTCATCGCGCGGTGCTGGGCGATCACGCGCTCGGGGTGACGCACGCGCTTGCCGGCGATCTCACTGTAGCCGATGGACTCGCCGTCCAGGGTGATCTGCCCACCCTGGAATTCTTCCAGCAGGTTGACGCAACGCAGCAGCGTGGTCTTGCCCGAGCCGCTGGAGCCGATCAATGTCACCACGTTGCCGCGTTGCATGGACAGGTCGACGCCCTTGAGCACTTCGACCTCGCCGTACTGTTTACGCAGGCCGCGAATGTTCAGCAGCGGTTGTTCTTTTTGAGGTTGGTTCATGGCAAGGCCACCCGCTTTTCAATGTAGCGCCCGAATAACTCGATGGCGTAGTTGATGACAAAGAACAGAAACCCGGCGAACAGGTAGAACTCCAGAGTCATGAAGGTACGCGCAATCACTTGCTGGGTGCTCAGCAGCAGTTCGGCCACACCGATCACCGAGAGCAAGGTCGAGGCCTTGACGATTTCCGTGGAGGAATTGACCCAGGTCGGCAGGATCTGGCGCAGCGCTTGAGGCAACAGCACGTAGCCCAGGGATTGGTAGAACGTCAGGCCAATCGCCTTGCCCGCCTCCAGTTGCCCACGGGGAATGGCCTGCAGCGCACCGCGCACAATTTCCGAGACGTGGGAGCCGCAGAACAACGTCAGCCCGACGGCGCCGGCCTGGAACGCGGTGATCTGCCAACCGAGCGCCGGCAGCATGTAGAAACACGCCAACACCAGTACAAACACCGGTGTGCCACGGATCAGATCGACATACAGACGAAACGGCGCGCGCATCCAGAATTTGCCGTAGGTCAGGATCAACCCGGCGACAATGCCGATCAGCGTGCCGAAGATAATTGCCAGCGCAGACACATACACGCTGGCCTGAAAGCCCGCCCACAGGGTGTCCCGGGCGATCCACAACTCATGCAACACGCTTGGGGACTCGTACATGGAAACCCTCCTTAACGACGGATCGCCAGACGCTGTTCCAGGTAACGGAGCAGCATGGCAATGAGGTAACAGGCAGCCACGTAGAGCGCGGTCGTGACCATCCAGGTTTCAATCACCCGGTAGCTTTCGACGTTGATCTTGCGGGCGTAATAGGTCAGCTCCGGCACGGCAATCGCAGCGGCCAACGAGGTGTCCTTGAACAGCGAAATGAAGTTGTTCGACAGCGCCGGCAGCACGTTGCGCAGCATCACCGGCACGGTGATGTAGGCGCGGATACGCCACTCACCCAAGCCAATCGCCAGGCCGGCTTCACGCAAGCCCTTGGGAATATTCAACAGCCCGGCGCGGAACACTTCGGTCAGGTAAGCACCGGCGTACAACGACAGGGTAATGATGAAGGATGGGATTTTATCCAGACGAATGCCCAGTGACGGCAGTGCGAAGTAGATCAACAGGATCAGCACAAGGATCGGCGTATTGCGCACTACCGTCACATACACCGAGGCGAAGATTCGCAACGCGCGGTGTTTGGACAGCATGGCAAACGCCATCATCAAGCCGATCACGCAGCCAATCGCGATCGACAGCAATGCCAGCTCAAGGCCCAGGCCGAGCCCCGCCAGCAAGCTGGGAAAATCACGCCACACGGCGGCAAAGTTCAACTGATAGTTCATGGTCGGCAGTACCTGATTGGGGCGTCGTCAGCGACGCCCCAGGGTTACGATTTACTTGAACTCAACCGGGAAGCCGATCGCCGGCTCTGGCAAATCCACACCGAACCACTGTTTGAACGAGGCTTTGTAGGTGGGGAACTCCACGCCGGTCATGGCTTCATGTAACGCAGTGTTGACGAAGTTCAGCCAGTCCTGGTCGCCACGCTTGACCGCGCACGCATAGGTTTGCGGGCTCCAGGCGTAGGTCGGGCTGCGGTAGCGGCCTGGGTTCTGCACCATCAGGTACTTGACCGAGGATTGGTCGGTGGCAGCAGCATCGGCGCGGCCGGAGTTCACGGCCTGGTACATCAGGTCGACGCTGTCGTATTGGTCAACCTTGGCCTTGGGCAGTGCCTGGTGCACCAGTTCTTCGGCGTAGACGTTTTGCAGCACGGCCACGGTGACGCCATCGCCGCCCGCCTGCAGGTCTTCGATTTCTTTGTATTTGCTGTTATTCGGCAACAGCAGGCCCACGCCTTCGCGGTAGTACGGCAAGGTAAAGGCCACCTGCTGCGCACGGCTGGCGGTAACGGTGATGAACTGGCAACTCATGTCGACCTTATTGGTCAGCAGGTTGGGAATACGCGCGTCGGAGGACTGCACCACAAACTCGACCTTGCTCGGGTCGTTGAACAAACCCTTGGCCACGATGCGGCCGATATCGATATCAAAACCCTGCAACTTGCCATCCGCTCCCTGGAAGTGCCACGGCGCATTGGTACTGCCTGTACCCACGATGAGATGCCCACGCTTGAGCACATCATCGAGCTTGCTGTCCGCCGCTTGCACAACGCTTGCGAGGGAAGCCGATGCGGCGAAGAGAAAAACACACGCTTTAAACACGGAAGGTCGGTGATGCATGACAAGCACTCCAGGAGTTGTGTATTCCGCTATACCGGAACTTGGTATGTAACAACGGAATAGACAGCAGAAAGTGTGCCATACGCTGTAGGAGAAAAACATGTCGGGGATTAATTCGTTTTAAATCAGGTAGATAAATTTTTCGGGGAGTAACGCGCTGGGCCAGCAGGTGGGAGCAGTTTGCTACTCAAGGCCACACAGTGCGGTGACAGGGTTATGGGGTGCACCATTGAGGCGTTACCGTGCACCGTCGCGGGGCTGTGCGCCGATCCCACAAAGGGTTTCTTTGCCGGGCTCTGGCTGATTTTTTGGGCTGGGCTAGGCTGAGGGAAATCTGTCTTTAGGAGCCTGGCGTGATGAAGTTAAGCCTTAGTGTGGTTTTGCTGTGCTGTTTGGCGGCCGGCACGGCTTCGGCCAGCAATGATCGGCGTGAATGCAAGGAAGAATTGACCAAGCTCAAGGAGGCCTTCAGCACGGACTACACCAGCCAGAACCATCATGGTTACCGCAAGGCGAAGGCGTCGCGGGATAACGAGGAATATAAGAAATGCGCGAGCCAGGCGCGCAAAGCTCGCGAACGCGTGGAGCGTGCGGAGGATGCGTGAAGCTGTCTACCTGTGAAGGTTGACAGTAGACGGTGGTGCTCTCTCGACTTAGCGTTGGCCGAAACGAATGCTGTCAGAAAAGGAGACTGCCATGGGGATCACCAACGCAACCATTGCCAATGCCGAGGACTATCAGAGAGTTCTGAGCACCCACCACCCCGTGTTCCTGCTGTTTGCCTCGCAGTCTTGTCCTGCCTGCCCGGACGCGGTGGAGCTATTCGAACTGATCGCTGCCAGGTATCCGGACGTCGTCAGCCTGGTGCTCGACTGCGCCAATACGCCGAGGCACCCAGAGGTGGGAGGCACACCGACGCTGTTGATTTATCTCAATGGGCAGCTGCAGGAAAAACTCAAGGGCTTTGGCGTCTACGAGGGCCAGGTAAAACGGCTGATGCGGACGTTTATGCGCTACGCAAACACGCACAAACGGCCGACATCATCCCTGCACAACCCCAAGCATCACCTACATGGCACACACCGGCTTAAATCGCAGGCGCACTAGCCATTAACAACACCTGCGTAACTCGCCGCTCCTCCACCGCCGCCACGGTAAGGCGCCAGCCTTCATGCTCCAGGCTGTCGCCGACCATCGGCAGGCGGTCCAGCAGGCTCATCACTAAACCTGCGAGGGTCTGATAATCGTCGGTGGCCACGGCCTTGAAGCCGGTGCGCTGGCGAATCTGGTTGAGGTTCAAGGCGCCATTGGCGCGAAAACCTTGACCTTCCTCGACGATATCCGGCCCTTCAATCTCGCTGGCATCCGGCAATTCACCGGCGATGGATTCGAGAATGTCGGTCATGCTCAACACGCCCATGAAATCGCCGAATTCGTTGATCACGAACGCAATGTGGGTGGATTCCTGGCGCATCTGCTCCAGGGCGTTGAGGATCGAAAAACTCTCCAGCAGGTTAATCGCACGGCGCGCCAGGTGTTCCAGGTTCGGCTCGTTGCCGGCCAGGTATTCCTTGAGCAGTTCCTTCTTATGCACGAAGCCTAATGGCTCATCAACGGCACCATTGCGGATCAACGGCAGCCGCGAGTAGGACGAATGCATCAGTTTCAGGCGAATAGTGTCGGGATCGTCCGCCAGATCGATACAGTCAACCTGCGCCCGTGGTGTCATCAAGGTGCGGATCGGCCGCTCGGCCAATTGCAGCACGCCGCTGATCATCACGCGCTCGCGTCGGTCGAACAGCGGGCCCTGGGTCGCGTCCGGCTCGCCCATCAGGTCGGCAACCTCGTCATCCATGCCCTCCACTGCCAGACTGCGACCGCCCAGCAAACGCATCACCGCATGCGCGGTACGCTGACGAACTGGCAAGGTGCCTTGCGCCGACTTCTTGCGACGGGCACGGGCAATCTGGTTGAACACCTTGATCAGAATCGAGAAACCAATCGCCGCATACAGGTAGCCCTTCGGAATATGGAAGCCCAAGCCTTCGGCAGTCAGGGCGAAACCAATCATCATCAAGAAGCCCAGGCACAGCATGATCACCGTCGGGTGCGCATTGACGAAGCGGGTCAGCGGCTTGCTGGCCACGATCATCAGGCCGATGGAGACAATCACCGCGATCATCATCACCGCCAGCTCATCGACCATGCCCACGGCGGTAATCACCGCGTCGAGGGAGAACACTGCGTCGAGCACCACGATCTGCGCCACGATCGGCCAGAACATCGCATACGCCACATTGCCCGAGCGCTGGGCCACATGGCCTTCAAGGCGCTCGTGCAATTCCATGGTGGCCTTGAACAACAGGAACACACCACCGAACAGCATGATCAGGTCACGGCCGGAGAAGCTCTTGTCGAACACCTCGAACAATGGCTGGGTCAGCGTCACCAACCAGGAAATACTCGCCAGCAAGCCCAGGCGCATCAACAGCGCCAGGGACAAACCGATCAACCGCGCCCGGTCGCGCTGCTCCGGCGGCAACTTGTCCGCCAGGATCGCGATAAACACCAGGTTGTCGATGCCCAGCACCAGTTCCAGCACAATCAAGGTCAACAGGCCGAGCCAGGCCGTTGGATCCGCTAACCATTCCATTTATAGAGTCTCGTAATAGATTTCAGAGTGCCAGACACGGCAAAGCGCGGTCAGTGGACCGGGACAATGTTAGCAGTCGGAATACGGGATGCTTTAGCGGAAACAGCGGCAGTGGGTGTCTTGGGGAAAGACGACCGGGAGGCTCCGAGAGGGTGTTCATGCAAGTCCTGAAATGACAAAAGGACTCAAATCCTACAACCCAAACCCAAATTCCCCACAACATAAAACTATTACAAGATCTGTAATCAACCCTCTCACCCCCACAGAAACCTGTGGGAGCCGGGCCTGCCCGCGATGCAGGCCACTCGGTCTATCAACAAGACCGAGGTGATGCTATCGCAGGCAAGCCAGCTCCCACACACGCCCGATCCCACATTTTAATCGGTGTTGAATCAGCTTTTACGCGTTGCATCATCCAACGCCAAAATCGTATGCGCATTCGTCACCGTGGTTGCGAGGGTATTAATCACCCCCGACCGCAACGCCCCCAGCGTCGCCGCCGCCTTGGTGTTCTCACTGGCAATCGCCACCACATCCGGGATGCGAAACAACTCCTGCACCGTCAACCCGATCACCCGCCCTTGAATCGCGTTGACCGCCGGCTGCCCGTGAATGTCGATAAAGTCATAGCCCATCATGTCGCCCACCGTACCGGACAACCGCGCCTGGGCGATTTCCTGCGGCGAGAACCAGCCCATGCGCACCATGTTGCTGTTTTCGCTCATATCGCCAATGCCAATCAGCGCAATGTCCGCCCGCCGCGCCCGGTCCAGGGTCGAGCGCACCGTGTCGTTATTGATCAACACCCCACGCAGTTCCGGGTTCGCCACCAGTGCCGGGGCGTACAGGCTTTCACTCTCGCCGCCAAAGCGCAGGGCCAGGCGGCGGCAGATATGGTCGGGGTTCATGTACTCGCCAGCCTTGAGCGAACCGCCGATGGCACAGACAAATGTGCAATTGCGCGTCACCGGCAAAAACACGTTGTCAGCCACCGCACCCACATTACGCCCCATGCCCACCGCGACGATCATGCCGTCACTCAGGGTTTTATTCAGGTAGTTGGCCACCAGACTGGCAACGGCCGAGCGCTGGGTGTCGGGGTCGCTGTGGTCGACGGCGATCAACGCCCGGTCGAGCTTGAAGCGTTCCACCAGCGCCCGCTCCAGCTCGTTGTTCATCGCCGGGTGCTGCAACACGCGCACTTCGACAATCCCTTCATCGCGCGCACGCTTGAGCAGGCGACTGACCTTGGCGCGTGACAGGTCGAAGCGTTTGGCGATGGCTTCCTGAGTGACGTTCTCGAGGTAATAGAGCATCGCCACTTCGGTCATCTGATCGATATCGCTGGCGATGCGCTGGGTACTCTCACTCATGGGGACGGGCTTCCGTTTCGGCGTCAAAGGCGCATTCTCCCGACTCTTACCCCGCGCCGTCCACTACTGATGCCCATCACGCTCGATCGCATTGATGCGCGCCACCTTGGCCCCGGAGCGCGCCGCCTCGAACTCCGACGCCAGGAACGAGGTGACGATGCTTTTGGCCAGCTCTGCGCCGATCACCCGCGCGCCGATGGACAGGATCTGCGCATCGTTGCTCTTGCGCGCCCGCTCCGCCGAATACGTGTCATGCGCCTGCGCAGCCCGAATGCCCAGCACCTTATTGGCCGAGATAGCCATGCCTATCCCGGTGCCACACACCAGCACGCCCAGGCGCTGCTGCCCGGCATTGATGGCATTGGCCACCGCCAGGGCGATGTCCGGGTACAGCACCGGCGCGGTGGAGTGGGTGCCGAAGTCGGTCACCGGGTAACCCAACGCCTCGATATGGCGCTTCAACAGCTCTTTGAGCTCAAAACCCGCTTCATCGCATCCGATAGCCACCGGGAAAGGTGTGTTCATGGCGTCTGGCTCCGCTGCCGTGATCGTACTTATGACTGATCATATGATCACTCAATGAAATTTCGCTCAGTCATTTCGCGGGTATTCCGCCCTTCCTGTCAAGCGAGTTTTAACTGACCTCGCAGTCAAAGCCCTATATAGGGGCGATTAGACCCCGCCAGATGAGATTTACACCTTTTAAGTGAAAGAGATTGACTGATCAGAATTTCATTTGATACACATATGATCACAGCGAAACATGACTGTGCGACCTAATAAGAATTCACAGCACGAGGACACGCCGATGGCCACGCCATTACTGCTCCAGGCTGAACACGTCGCCAAGGCTTACGCCGGGGTGCCTGCCCTGCGTGACGGGCGCCTCTCTCTGCGGGCCGGCAGCGTCCACGCGTTGTGCGGCGGCAATGGCGCAGGCAAGTCGACCTTCCTGAGCATCCTGATGGGCATCACCCAACGTGACGCCGGGAGCATTCTGCTCAACGGCGCACCCGTGCAGTTCAACCGCCCGAGCGAAGCCTTGGCGGCGGGGATCGCGATGATCACCCAGGAGCTGGAACCCATCCCTTATATGACCGTCGCCGAAAATATCTGGCTGGGCCGTGAGCCGCGCCGTGCTGGCTTCATCGTCGACAGCAAGACCCTCAACCGCCGCACCCGCGAGCTGCTCGACAGCCTGGAGTTCGACGTCGACGCCACCAGCCCCATGCACCGCCTGAGCGTGGCGCAGGTGCAACTGGTGGAAATCGCCAAAGCGTTCAGCCATGACTGCCAGGTGATGATCATGGACGAACCGACCTCGGCCATCGGCGAGCGCGAGGCGCAAACCCTGTTCAAGGCAATTCGCCGCCTCACCGACCGCGGCGCCGGCATCGTGTATGTGTCGCACCGCTTAAGTGAACTGGCGCAGATCGCCGACGACTACAGCATCTTTCGCGACGGCGCCTTTGTGGAAAGCGGGCGCATGGCCGATATCGACCGCAACCACCTGGTGCGCGGCATCGTCGGCCAGGAACTGACGCGCATCGACCACAAGGTCGGCCGCGAATGCGCCGCCGCCACCTGCCTGCAAGTCGATAACCTGAGCCGCAACGGCGAGTTTCACGACATCAGCCTGCAACTGCGCCAAGGCGAAATCCTCGGCATCTATGGCCTGATGGGCTCGGGGCGCAGCGAATTTCTCAACTGCATCTACGGCCTGACAGTGGCGGACTCCGGCAGCGTCACCCTGCAAGGCAAGCCCATGCCCATCGGTTTGCCCAAGGCCACGATCAACGCCGGCATGTCGCTGGTCACCGAAGACCGCAAAGACAGCGGCCTGGTGCTCACCGGCAGCATTCTTTCCAACATTGCGCTGTCGGCCTACAAACGCCTGTCGAGCTGGTCGCTGATCAATGCACGCAAAGAAGCCCAGCTGGCGCAGGACATGGTCAAGCGCCTGCAGATCAAAACCACCTCACTGGACTTGCCGGTGGCCTCCATGAGCGGCGGTAACCAGCAAAAAGTGGTGCTCGCCAAATGCCTGTCGACCGAACCGGTGTGCCTGCTCTGCGATGAACCGACCCGGGGCATTGATGAAGGCGCCAAGCAAGAAATTTACCACTTGCTCGACCAATTCGTACGTGCCGGTGGCGCGGCCATTGTGGTGTCGTCCGAAGCCCCGGAGTTGCTGCACCTGAGTGATCGCATCGCCGTATTCAAGGGCGGCCGGCTGGTGACCATCAGCACCGACACCGCCCTTTCCCAGGAAGCCTTGTTGAGTCTTGCCTCATGAATGCCAAAACCATTGCCCCACCCCTGACTGCCACGCCGCGCAATCGCCTGCGTTTGTCCCTTGACCGTTTCGGCTTGCCGCTGGTGTTTATCCTGCTGTGCGTGGTGATGGCGTTTTCCAGCGAATACTTCATGACCTGGCGCAACTGGATGGACATCCTGCGCCAGACGTCCATCAACGGCATCCTCGCAGTGGGCATGACCTACGTGATTTTGACCAAGGGCATCGACCTGTCGGTAGGCTCGATCCTGGCGTTCGCCGGGTTGTGCAGCGCCATGGTCGCCACCCAAGGCTACGGCCTGCTGGCGGCGGTCAGCGCCGGGATGTTTGCCGGGGCGATGCTCGGCGTGGTCAACGGTTTTATGGTCGCCAACCTGTCGATCCCACCGTTCGTGGCCACCCTCGGCATGCTCAGCATCGCTCGGGGCATGACCTTTATCCTCAACGACGGCAGCCCGATCACCGACCTGCCCGACGCTTACCTGGCGCTGGGCATCGGCAAGATCGGCCCGATTGGCGTGCCGATTGTCATCTTCGCCGTGGTCGCGCTGATCTTCTGGATGGTGCTGCGCTACACCACGTACGGGCGCTATGTGTACGCAGTAGGCGGCAACGAAAAGAGCGCGCGCACCTCCGGCATCGGCGTGCGCAAGGTGATGTTTTCGGTGTACGTGGTCTCAGGCTTGCTCGCCGGATTGGCCGGTGTGGTGCTGTCGGCACGCACCACCTCCGCCCTGCCCCAGGCCGGGGTTTCCTATGAGCTGGACGCGATTGCCGCCGTGGTGATCGGCGGTACCAGCCTGTCGGGCGGCACCGGCAGCATTGTCGGCACGCTGTTTGGTGCGCTGTTGATCGGCGTGATCAACAACGGCCTGAACCTGCTCGGCGTGTCCTCCTACTACCAGCAAGTCGCCAAGGGCCTGATCATCGTGTTCGCGGTACTGATCGATGTGTGGCGCAAGAAAAAACGCTAGTCGCTGTTCCTCAAAAAATGCACTGAACGACCCACAACAATAAGCGGAGTTCTCACCATGAAATCTGGAATGTCTTTGGCTGCTGTCGCGGCCCTCTCCCTGCTCGCCAGCAGTATCGCGTTGGCCGCCGATGGCAAGACCTACAAAGTCGGCGCAGCCGTCTACGGCCTCAAGGGCCAGTTCATGCAGAACTGGGTCCGCGAGCTGAAGGAACACCCGGCAGTCAAGGACGGCACCGTGCAGTTGACCGTGTTCGACGGCAACTACGACGCCCTGACCCAGAACAACCAGATCGAAAACATGGTGACCCAGCGCTACGACGCCATCCTGTTCGTGCCAATCGACACCAAGGCCGGCGTCGGCACCGTGAAGCAAGCCATGAGCAACGACGTGGTGGTCATCGCCTCCAATACGAAAGTAGCCGATGCCTCCGTGCCTTACGTGGGTAACGATGACGTGGAAGGCGGCCGCCTGCAGGCCCAGGCCATGGTCGACAAGCTCAACGGCCGTGGCAACGTGGTGATCATCCAGGGCCCGATTGGCCAGTCGGCGCAGATCGACCGGGAAAAAGGCGAGCTGGAAGTGCTGGGCAAGCACCCGGACATCAAGATCATCGAGAAAAAGACCGCCAACTGGGACCGCGCGCAGGCCATGACCCTCACCGAAGACTGGCTGAACGCGCACCCCAAAGGCATCAACGGCGTGATCGCGCAGAACGACGACATGGCCCTGGGCGCCGTGCAGGCCCTTAAGTCCCACGGGCTGACCTCCAAGGACGTGCCGGTAACCTCCATCGACGGCATGCCGGACGCGATCCAGGCGGCGAAAAAAGACGAAGTCACCACCTTCCTGCAAGACGCCCAGGCGCAATCCCAAGGCGCGCTGGACGTGGCCTTGCGCGCGTTGGCGGGCAAGGACTACAAGCCGCAATCGGTGATCTGGGAGCGCTATGCCAAGGACGTGAAATGGGCTGATGGCACGGCCAAAAACTACATCCTGCCGTGGGTACCAGTGACCAATGCGAATGCGGATGCGCTGTACAAACAAGTCAGCGGCGGTAAGTAGCTTTCACCTTGAAATAAGGTCAAGTGTGGGAGCTGGCTGGCCTGCGATGGCATCACCTCGGTTTGACTGAAAGACCGAGTCGCCTGCATCGCAGGCAAGCCAGCTCCCACATTGGATCAGCAGCGCTTTTGAAAGAGGAGTTATTCATGTCTGGATTCTGGAACCAAGCCTTCGACCTCACCGGCCGTTGCGCGGTGATCACCGGCGGCGCCGCCGGGATTGGCCTGGCCTGCGCCACCTTGCTGGCAGAGCGCGGCGCACGCGTGGCCTTGCTTGACCGTGACCCAGCGGTGGTTGAAGTCGCCGCCCGCCTGGGCGCCCAACACCTGGGCATTGCCGTCGACCTCAGCCAGATCGGCCAGGTACAACACACCATCGACCAGGTGTTCGAGCACTTCCAACGCCTGGATTACCTGATCAACAGCGCCGGCATCGTCCTGCTCGACAAGGCCGTCGATGTCAGCGAAAGCGCTTGGGACAGCACCCTGGATATCAACCTCAAGGCCAGCTTCTTCGTGGCCCAGGCCTGCGCCAAACACATGCTGGCCAACGGCGGCGGGCGCATCGTCAACCTCGCCTCGCAAGCCGCCGTGATCGGCCTGGACCGCCACGTCGCCTACTGCGCGAGCAAGGCCGCCATCGTCGGCATGACCAAGGTGCTGGCCATGGAATGGGCGCCGCAGATCAACGTCAACGCCATCTCCCCGACCATCGTCGAGACCGCGCTGGGCAAGAAAGCCTGGGCCGGTGAGGTGGGCGAACGGGCCAAATTGCAGATCCCGGCGGGCCGCTTCGCCCAGCCGGAAGAAATCGCCGGGCTGGCGTTGTACCTGCTCAGCGACGCAGCACAGATGATCACCGGCGCCAACATGGTGATCGACGGCGGCTACAGCATTCAGTAATTCATTTTTTTGTCGTGAGGTTTTGTCATGTCCACCGTCACCGAACGCACACCCGAACAACTCGCCCCGAGCATCCCGAAAACCATGCAGGCCGTGGTCTGCCATGGCCCGGAAGACTACCGCCTGGAAACCGTCGACGTGCCCACGCCCGGGCCTGACGAGATCCTCACCAAAGTCGAGCTGTGTGGCATCTGCATGGGCGATATCAAGACCTATCGCGGCGCGCCGTCGTTCTGGGGCGATGCCGAGCAACCGCGCTACGTAAAACCGCCGATGATTCCCGGGCATGAATTCGTCTGCCGCGTGGTTGCCCTCGGCCCAGGCGCGGAAAAACGTGGTGTGGCGGTCGGTGACCGGGTGATCTCCGAGCAGATCGTGCCGTGCTGGGGCTGCCGTTTCTGCAACCACGGCCAGTACTGGATGTGCCAGAAGCATGACCTGTATGGCTTCCAGAACAATGTGCAGGGCGCCATGGCCCAGTACATGATCTTCACCAAGGAAGGCATCATCCACAAAGTGCCGGAATCCATCGCCCCCGACGAAGCCATCCTGATTGAACCGCTGGCCTGCTCACTGCATGCCGCCGAGCGCGCGAATGTCGACCATGACGACATCGTGGTGGTGGCCGGTGCCGGCACCCTGGGCCTGGGCATCATCGGCGCCGTGCGCCTGCGCAACCCGAAAAAGCTGATCGTGCTGGACATGAAACCCGAACGCGCCGCCCTCGCCCTGCGCATGGGCGCCGACGAAGTGTGGAACCCGGCGGAAGTCGACGTGATGGCCAAAATCCGCGCGATCACCGACGGCTATGGCTGCGACATCTACATCGAAGCCACCGGGCACCACAAGGCGGTGAACCAAGGCCTGGCGATGCTGCGCAAGCTGGGGCGTTTTGTCGAATTCAGCGTCTTTAATGATGAGGCCACAGTAGATTGGTCAATCATCGGCGACCGCAAAGAGCTGGACATTCTGGGCTCACACCTGGGCCCGTACATGTACCCGCGCGCCATCGACTTTATCGGCAACCGCAAGATCGACATGCGCGACGTAGTGACCCACAAATTTGCGCTGGCGGACTTCAAGGAAGCGTTTGCGGTGATGGAGCGCGGGGACAAGTCGCTGAAGGTTGTGCTGGAACCCTGACCCCAGCCCCCACAGTTGATAGTTTGTTGCCCTATAAATAAGAACACAGGAACCCGCGTTATGAATCGAGTGATCAACGATCCGGACCAAGTGGTCGAGGACATGCTGCGCGGTATTCTGGTCGCGCACCCCGAGCTGCGCCAATACGAGTCCAACCCACGCGTTATCGTCAAAGCCAAGCCCTCGAACAAGGGCCACGTGGGCATTGTCACCGGCGGCGGTTCCGGCCATGAACCGGCGTTTCTCGGCTACGTCGGCCCAGGCTTGGTGGACGCCGTGGCCGTCGGTGAAATCTTCTCCTCGCCCACCGCCAAGAGTTTTTTCGACGCCTTCCGCGCCGCCGACCATGGCGCGGGCGTGGCCTGCCTGTATGGCAACTACGCCGGCGACAACATGAACGTAAAGCTGGCGATGAAGATGGCCGCCAGCAAAGACATGCGCATCCGCACCGTGGTCGCCAACGATGACGTGGCCTCCGCGCCCAAGGCCGAAATCGCCAAGCGCCGTGGCGTGGCCGGGGAAATCTTCATGTGGAAGATCGGCGGTGCCGCCGCCGCCCAGCATTATGACCTCGACGGAGTGATTCGCGTCGCGCAGAAAACCGTCGACCATTGCCGCTCGATCGGCATCGGCCTCACACCCTGCACCATCGCGGCGGTGGGCAAGCCGAACTTCCAGATTCCCGACGGCCAGATGGAGTTGGGCATCGGCCATCACGGCGAACCGGGCATTGAAGTGATCGCCATCGAATCCGCCGCTGCCATGGCCGAACGCATGCTCGCGCCGATCCTGGCCGACCGTGACTTCAGCCAGGACGACAGCGTGGTCGTGCTGGTCTCCGGCCTGGGCGCCACGCCAGTCATGGAGCTGTACATTTTCTACGCTGAGGTGGAACGCCAGCTCAAGGCCAAGGGCTTGAAGATTCACCGTTGCTACGTAGGCAACTACTTCACTTCCCTTGAGATGATGGGCGTGACCCTGACCCTGCTCGGCCTCGACGCCGAGCTTAAAACCCTGATCGACCAACCCTGCCGCTCCATCGGCATGACCCAGGCGGAGTGAACCATGAGCCAACATTTTTCCACCCATGACGGCAGCGCCATCGTCGCCGACTTGGTCAGCGTGATTGTGGCCAACCGTGAATACCTCAGCGAAGTCGACGGCGCGATTGGCGACGGCGACCACGGCATCAACATGGCCAAAGGTTTCGCCCATTGCGGGCGCACTATCGAGGGCCGGCAACTGACCCTGGCCGAAGCCCTGGACGAACTGACCCTGAGCCTGATGGAAGGCATCGGCGGCTCCATGGGGCCGTTGTACGGCAGCCTGTTTATCGGCATGGCCGACGAAGTGCGCGGCCGTGAAGACATCGACGCCGCGACCTTTGCCCACCTGCTGCGCGGTGGCCTGACCTCACTGCAAGACATTACCGAGGCGGGCGTGGGCGACAAGTGTTTGATGGACACCCTGATCCCGGCGGTTGAAGCCTTTGAGCGCGCGCATGCAGGAGGCGCATCCTTCAACGATGCGCTGGACGCAATGAAAACCGCCGCCTCACAGGGGCGCGACTCGACCAAGGATCTGGTCGCGAAAATCGGCCGCGCCAGCCGTTTGGGCGAGCGCTCGCTGGGCGTGCTGGATGCCGGGGCGGTGTCGTGCTGCCTGATACTGACGCGGCTAGCGGATTCGGTTCAACCGAGGTTGGTGTAGCGCCCCAGATGACCCCTTCGCGAGCAAGCCCGCTCCCACATTAGATCGAGTTCCAGCATTTGGAATGCGGTCGAATGTGGGAGCGGGCGTGCTCGCGAAGGTAGCAACACCGTTAACCCGCAAAGTACCCCACCCGCCGCGATCAAGCCTCCACCCTAGCTATCTGCTTGACCTGCTGGATATACCGCGCCACCGCCGGCGCTTTCTCAAAGCGCCGGTGAATCAGCGACAGCCACGACGACGCCTCGCTGCCCTGAATACCGCGGTACACCACGCCCGGCAAACTCACATGCCCGACCATCGACGCTGGCACCACCGCCACGCCCTGCCCTAACGACACCAGCGCCACCACCGCAACCAACCCACCCGGCTGCGGCCCCAGGCGCGGGGCAAAACCGCCCTGGGCGGCGACGTGCAAGGTGCCGCTGATTTGCTCCGGCAGGATAAACGTCTCGTTTTGCAGGTGCTCGCAGCCAATGGCCTTGAGCCCCAGCAGCCAGGAATCCTGCGCCAGCGCCAACACAAACCCTTCGCTGTGCAGGCGCACGGCTTCCACACCGTCGGGCAGGGTCATGGGCGAGCGGATATAGCCGATGTCGTAACGCCCGTCCGCCACTGCACTCGGCAAGGTCGCCATCGCGCATTCGCGCACGTTCACGCTTACATCGGGAAACGCCTGGCTGAACGCTTGCATCTGCCGCTGCAACACACCGGAGTACACCGCCGAGGCCACGTAGCCCAACTCGATATGGCCGATCTCGCCACGCCCGGCGCGCTGGGCATTGCGCTGGGCAAATTCAAATTGGCGCACCGTGGCTTCGGCCTCAATCAACAACGCGGCGCCGGCTTCGGTGAGGCTGACTTCGCGTTGCTGACGGATAAACAAACGCGTGCCCAGGCTGGCTTCCATGTCCTGGATCTGTCGGCTCAAGGTCGGCGGCGCGATACCTAGCTGCTCGGCGGCGCGGGTGAAATTGCGCTGACGGGCAACGGCCAGGAAGTAGCGGAAGTGGCGGATTTCCATCGTAGGATTAGCTCAAAGGTAATGAAGTGCTTCAGGCCAGCTAATAGAACGAGCTGCGGCTAGGGATAAGCTCAGCGCACCTCAACACTAGAGAGCCTTTGCGATGTTAGTCAACTGCCTTTCCCCTATTGCCTGCGAGGTAATTAAGCCATGAACCGGGCCAGTCCGCGCTTGACGCTACTGACCGCCTCCGGCGTGTGTTCGCTGATCGTGCTCGACACCAATATTGTCGCCGTGACCCTGCCGAGCATCGCCCGCGACCTGGGCGCCAACTTCGCCGATATCGAGTGGGTGGTCAGCGCCTATATGCTCGCGTTCGCCGCCTTGTTGCTGCCGGCCGGCAGCATCGCCGATCGCTTTGGCCGCCAGAAGACGCTGATCTGGGGCTTGAGCATTTTCATCCTGGCCTCCCTAGGCTGCGGTGCGGCGCCCACTGCGCTGCTGCTGGATGTCGCCCGCGCAGTGAAAGGTGTCGGCGCGGCCTTGTTGCTGACGTCCGCCCTCGCGTCCATCGGCCATACCTTCCACGATGAAGTGGAACGCGCCAAAGCCTGGGCGTTCTGGGGCGCGTGCATGGGCGTGGCGATGACCGCCGCGCCCACCCTGGGCGGCGTGATCACCGAATACCTGGGCTGGCGCTGGATTTTCTACCTCAACCTGCCCGTGGGCCTGGGCTTGATGGCGCTGGTGCTGCGTGCGATTCCAGAGTCGCGCGACACTCAGTCGGCGCGGCTTGATCCATGGGGCAGCCTGGCGTTCAGTGCGAGCCTGCTGTGCCTGATGTGGGGGCTGATCGAGGCCAATCGCATCGGCTGGGCTAACCCGCTGACCTCTGCACGCCTGATCGGCGGCGCGGTGCTGCTGGGTGTGTTTGTGATCGTCGAGCGTGTGCAACAACGGCCCATGGTGGACTTGCAACTGTTTCGCCATCCGCGTTTTATCGGCGCCCTGCTCGGCATGTTTGCCTATGCCGGGTGCGCCCAAGTGATGATGACGTTGCTGCCGTTCTACCTGCAAAACGGCCTGGGCTTCTCCGCGATTGCTTCGGGCCTGGGCATGTTGCCGTTTGCGCTGACCATGCTGATCTGCCCCCGCATCGGCGCGCGGCTGGCGGGGCGCTTTGCACCGGCGACGATGATGGCGACCGGCTTGGCCCTGGTCGGTTGCGGCAACCTGTTGAGTGCCTGGGCGGTGACGGCGGGCGGCTATCTGCCCTTCGCCCTGGCGATTGCCGTGACCGGTGCCGGTGCGGGCCTGCTCAATGGCGACACACAGAAAAACATCATGGCCTGTGTGCCCCGGGACCGCGCGGGGATGGCCTCGGGCATGAGCACCACCATGCGTTTCAGCGCAATCATGTTGGCTATCGGTGTGTATGGGGCATTGCTGAGCAGCCATAGTGAACAGCTGCTGCGTGCGAGCATCGATCCGCAGTGGCAGGCCCAGGTGGCGGGGATTGCATCGCGGGTGGTGGCAGGTGATATGCCAGCGGCGATGGGTGTGTTGCCGGAACCGGCACGGGTGCAGGTGCAACCGCTGGCGCGGCAGGCATTTGTGGGTGGCTTCCGCGGGGTGTTGTGGGTGGCGGGGTTGTTGGGGCTGCTGGGGGCGTTGGTGGTGGGGACTTTAATGAGGAAACCGATTCCCTCAGTACAACACCAGTCTTCCAGGCTGACTCAGAACTAAATGTGGGATTAGATCGCTCCCACGCTCTGCGTGGGAATGCCGCCCCGGACGCTCCGCGTCCAACCTGCCCACGCCAGACTCAAGCCCTTCGCAAGGGTGACGCGGAGCGTTACAGGATGCATTCCCACGCAAAGCGTGGGAACGATCGGTCGGCTTACCAGAACCGCTGCTGGGTCAATCGGCTCCACCAGGTCAGCAGCACGCGGTCTACCGAGCCGCTGGCCGCCAGGCCCACTCGCTCCTGCAGGCTTTTACGCTCGGCATAGTGCAGGTGGTACACCTCGGCAGTCTTGGCCTTGGTGGCCAGGTATTCGTCGCTGGTTTGCAGCTCGTCGACCAGTTGTTTGTCGAGCGCTGCAACACCCAGCCACACTTCACCGGTCGCGACTTCATCAATCGCCAGCTGTGGGCGATAACGCGAGACGAAGTTCTTGAACAGCTGATGGGTGATGTCCAGGTCTTCCTGGAACTTCTCACGGCCCTTCTCGGTGTTTTCGCCAAACACGGTGAGGGTGCGTTTGTATTCACCGGCCGTCAGCACTTCAAAGTCGATATCGTGCTTTTTCAGCAGGCGGTTGACGTTGGGCAACTGCGCTACCACACCAATCGAGCCGAGGATGGCGAACGGGGCGCTGATGATCTTCTCGCCGATGCACGCCATCATGTAGCCGCCGCTGGCGGCGACCTTGTCGATGCACACGGTCAACGGCACGCCGGCCTGGCGGATACGCGCCAGTTGGGAGGACGCCAAGCCATAGCTGTGGACCATGCCGCCGCCACTTTCCAGGCGCAGCACCACTTCATCTTTAGGCGTGGCCAGGCTCAGCAGCGCGGTGATTTCATGGCGCAGGCTTTCGGTGGCCGAGGCCTTGATGTCGCCGTCAAAATCCAGCACGAATACCCGCGGCTTGGCCTCGGGCTTCTTCTTGCTGTTCTTCTTTTCGGTTTTGCTTTCGGACTTGCGCAGGGCCTTGAGCTGGTCTTTGTCGAGCAGGCTCGATTCCAGGCGCTCACGCAGGCCCTTGTAGAAATCATTCAGCTTGCTGACCTGCAACTGGCCGGCCGCTTTGCGACGGCCTTTGCTGCGCAGCGCCGCGAAGCTGATCAGTACCACCAAAATAGCGACCACCAGGGTGACGGTCTTCGCTAGAAAGCTCGCGTATTCAGCCAAAAAATCCATGTGTCTCCTTAACAATGCACGGCGCCAGGCGCGGATTGCCCAAGCATACCGACGCGATCGTCAGGCGACCAGTGCTCAAACCGCCAGCAGCCAAGCTGCTCTAACGCACTTTTAAAACAAGCGTATGTTTTTTCATTGACAGCTCGCAGGCATCCTCATAACCTCGCCAGACTTTCAACGTACCGGGAAAACGGACGTGGGCAGCATTTATTTGATTCGACATGGCCAGGCCTCCTTCGGTGCAGACGACTATGACGTCCTGTCGCCCGTCGGCGTGGAACAAGCGCAAGTACTCGGGCGCCACCTGGCCGACCTGGGCCTGACGTTCGACCGCTGCATCGCCGGCGACCTGCGCCGCCAGCAGCACACCGCCACGGCCGCGTTCGATCAATACAGCGCCCTGGGCCTGCCGGTGCCGCCTCTGGAAACCGACCCGGCGTTCAACGAGTTCGACGGCGAGGCCATCATCCGCGCCCTGCTCCCTGACTTGCTCGCCAGTGAACCCCACGCTGTGGAGGTGCTGCGTAATGGCGCGCAGAACCGCAGCGAGTTCCAGCGCATCTTCGCGTTGATCATCGAGCGATGGCTGGCCGGTACTTATGATCCACCGGGGCTGGAAAGCTGGTTGGGGTTTGTCGAGCGTGTACAAGGCGGCCTGCAACGAATTCTTGAAGCCGCCGACAGCTCGCACAAGATCGCCGTGTTCACCTCCGGCGGTACCATCACCGCCCTGCTCCACCTGATTACCCGGATGCCTGCCGCCCAGGCCTTCGAACTGAACTGGCAAATTGTTAACACCTCGCTCAACCAGCTGAAATTCCGCGGTCGCGAGGTGGCACTGGCTTCCTTCAACAGTCATACCCACTTGCAACTGTTGAAGGCGCCGCAGTTCATCACTTTCCGATGAATTGCGGCCAACCGTGACCCCAAGGTCACTGGACTCTACCTTAAAGGATCGAAACCATGACTGACGTAGCCAAAGCTGTAGAAGCAATGAAAGCCAAATTCAACCCAGCCGCTGCCGACGGCCTGGACCTGGTGTTCGGTTTCCGTATCGACGACACCCAGAACTTTTCGCTGGTAGTGAAGAACAACACCTGCGAACTGCTGGAAGGCGAAAACCCGGACGCCCAAGTGACCCTGGTCATGGACGGCGACACCATGAAAGGCATCGTTGACGGCTCCACCGACGGCATGCAAGCGTTCATGGGCGGCAAGCTGCGCACCGAAGGCGACATGATGCTGGCGATGAAACTGAGCGAGCTGTTCCCGGCCTGATAACGCCGCGCTCAAAAAAAATCCCGCCAATGGCGGGATTTTTCGTTCAGCCAGCCTCCCGATCAACGGGTGCCGGCGTTATCCATCTGTTCAAATGTGTCCATGTACGCGGGGTCATTACCATCGTTCTCACGAATGTAACGCGCTTCGTTCTCGTCGGTGATATCACCGGTATTGACGTCCAACCCAATCACGATCACCACCTTGTATTTACCCATCTGCAAATACATGTCGTAGAGGTCCTTAGGTTCGTCAGGCGCCACAAAGACGCTGTAGGTGTAACGCACACGTCCCGTCAATACAGGCCACTGTGACTCAAGCGTGCGGGTATCGAGGGATGAGTCGAATCTTTTGATCCCGCTTATCGCGGCCTCTACCAGCTTGTCATTGTCCTTGGCCGTAAAGACCACCGGATGCTTGCGCGTCATCGAGCGCATCGGGCTGGGATCAATGTCCGTTTCAAGACGGTACATGCCGCTGCTGAACCATTTCGTCGCATCGAAGGTGTGGTCACCTTTCTCGCAGTCGCTGCAATGCATCATCAGGGGCGCCGCAACACTTGCCTGGGCATACAGGGACGTGATGAAAATACTGGTGGTCATCAGCAATGCACCCAAGAGGCTCGCATTGCGAAACCGCGCGATAACATTCGCCATTGTCTACATCCTTGTCTTAAGGGGCGGCGAATTTACCTGATTCAAACCGTTGCCGGCAGGATTTTTTTGCATGCAATTTCTGAATCGATGCAGCGCCAATGTGGGTGCTGGCAAGCCAGCGCCCACGCCCGATTGCTGGTGACCGTTAAGTTTTCGGTTGCAACAACAACGCCACCAACGCACTCCACCCCGTCTGATGCGAAGCACCCAACCCCCGCCCGGTCTCGCCATGGAAATACTCATGGAACAACACCAGATCACGGCTGGCCGGGTCGGCCTCCAGTTGCGCATAGCCCGCCATCGACGGCCTGCAGCCATCCTCATCCCTTAAAAACAAGCGTGTCAGTCGCTGGCTCAGCCCGTCAGCAACCTCCTCCAGGGACGCCAGGTAACCACTGCCTGTCGGGTACTCCACCGAGAAGTTATCCGCGTAATACCGATGAAACTCACGCAACGACTCGATCAGCATGTAGTTCACCGGCATCCACAACGGCCCACGCCAATTGGAGTTGCCGCCGTACAGGCGCGAGTCGGATTCCCCGGGCTGATAACGCGCGCACAACGTATCGCCATTCATCTTCAACGCCAGCGGCTGCTCGGCAAACGCCTTGGACAAAGAGCGCACACCAAAGGCCGACAGAAACTCATTGTCATCAAGCATGCGCCGCAACAGGTCCTTGGTGCGCTCGCCACGCAACAGCGCCAGCAACAGGCGATTGCCCTGCCCCGGCTCGTTCCAGCGCGACACCAACTTGGCCAGGTCCGGCCGGTGGTGCATGAACCCCAGCAAGCGTTCACGCAAGCCTTGCAAGCCCTCATGCTCGCGTTGCTCCAGCACCAGCACGGCGAACAGCGGCATCAGGCCAACAATGGAGCGCAGCCGTACCGGCTCGTTCTGGCCGTCGGGGCGGTGCAGTACGTCGTAGAAGAACAGGTCCTGCTCATCCCACAGCCCTTCGGCGCTGTCATCGACGCGGTTAATGGCACCGGCGATATACAGGAAGTGCTCGAAAAACTTCACCGCAATGTCGACATACACCACGTTGCGCTTGGCCAGCTCCAACCCGATTCGCATCAGGTCCAGCGCATAGGCCGCGACCCACGCCGTGCCGTCGGCCTGATCCAGCTGGTAGCCCGGCGGCAAGGTGGCCGAGCGGTCGAACAAGGCAATGTTGTCCAGACCGAGGAAGCCGCCCTGGAACAGGTTGCGGCCTTCGGCATCCTTGCGGTTGACCCACCAGGAAAAATTCAACAGCAGCTTATGGAAAATCCGCTCGAGGAAATCCATGTCGCCGACGCCGGTCAGCGCCTTATCCTGCTGATACACCCGCCAACTGGCCCAGGCATGCACCGGCGGGTTGGCGTCGTCGAAACGCCACTCATACGCCGGCAACTGGCCGTTGGGGTGCATGAAACGGTCCTTCACCAGCAGCAGCAACTGCTGCTTGGCATACCCAGGATCGATCAGCGCAATCGCCACTGCCTGGAAGCCTTGGTCCCAGGAGGCGTACCACGGGTATTCCCAAGTGTCGGGCATGGAGAGGATGTCGAAGTTGGACAGGTGCCGCCAATGGGTATTGCGGATATGCAGGCGCTCAGGCGGCGGCGCGGGCTGAGCCGGGTCGCCGTCGAGCCATTGGTTCACGTCGAAGTAGTAGAGCTGCTTGGACCACAGCAACCCGGCCAGGGCCTGGCGCTGCACATTGCGCGCGTCTGCATCGCTAATGCCGTGTTGCAAGGCCGCGTAGAAGTCATCGGCCTCTTGGCGGCGCTGTTCGATCAGCTTGCGCGCATTGACCTGGGGCGCGTCCGTGGGTGCAAACCGCAGGTACAGGGTTTTGCTTTCCAGGCCTGCCAGCTCGAGGATGAAACGCGCGGCGACCTTGGTGCCGGCGTCCCGGCGAATCGCCGATTGCACGCCGCCTACCACGTAATCATTGATGCCGTCCTTGAACGGCCCAGGCGCAGGTTGCCCGCCAAGCTTGGGAAAGTTGCTCTCGTTTTCGCAGAACAACCATTCCACGCCGTCCTGGCCCCAGGCGCTAAGGTGGCGATCGGAAAGTTCATGATGCTGGGCCAGCACGTGCTCGCCGTCCAGGCGCAACTGCGGCTTGGGCGCATCGAAGGTCCAGCTCCAGTCATTGCGTGCCCACAGTTGGGGCAGCACCTGCAAACGCGTCGGCTGGTCCGAGCGGTTATGCACGGTGACCTTCATGAAAATATCATCGGGCTGATGCTTGGCGTATTCGACGCTGACATCGCAGTAGCGGTTGTCTTCAAACACGCCAGTGTCGAGGATCTCGTACTCGGCATCCTCAAGCCCGCGGCGCGCGTTCTCGGTGGTCAGGTCGGCGTAGGGAAAAGCCGCATGCGGGTATTTGTAGAGCATGCGCATGTAGGCATGGCTCGGTACGCCATCGACGAAAAAGTACAGTTCCTTGACGTCTTCACCGTGGTTGCCCTCGGCGTTGTTCAGGCCGAACAGGCGCTCCTTGATGATCGCGTCGCGCTCGTTCCACAGCGCCAGGCCCAGGCACCAGCGTTGCGCTTTGTCGCTGAAACCGGCCAAGCCGTCCTCGCCCCAACGGTAGGCGCGGCTGCGTGCATGTTCATGGGGGAAGTAGGCCCAGGCATCGCCGTCTGCGCTGTAGTCTTCGCGCACCGTGCCCCACTGGCGTTCACTCAAGTACGGGCCCCACTCACGCCAACGCTCAGCCTCTTGCGTTGCCAGGCGTTGGCCTTCAATCGTTTCAAGGATGTTGGTTACGGGCGTGGCCGTCATTGGGTCCTCCATCACTGACAAAGTGAGGGGCAGTGTAGAACCCATCCGTGCTGCGATGCACATGAAGTCTCATCCAGTCGCGCAAAAAAAGAGGCCGCTGATGAGGCGGCCTCCGCTTTTTCGACTGTGTAAAAGCACGCGCTTTCTTAGAAGATCGCGTAGGTATAGTTGAAGATCAGGCGCGTTTGATCCTGATCCGCAGTGCCGGTGTTGTGGCCGTGGTAAGTACCGGTGCGGAACGTGGTGCCAAAGCCTTTGAGCGGGCCGGCCTGCACGACGTAATCCAGGCGGAAGTCGGTTTCGTTTTCTTTCTGATCAGGGCCACCGGCCACCTTGGACTTGATGTCCGTACCGTCCAGGTAAGCCACGGACGCTTTCAGGCCGGGTACATAGGCCTTGAAGTCATACGTGTACTGACCAAAGTTGACTTGCTCACCCGCACGGGAGAACTGGCCAACCACGGCGTCGGTGAACAGGTAGAAGTCGCTGCCGCCGGCACCTTGTTGTTGCGGGTCGGCGAGGCTGCCCTGGTTAACCCATACGAAGCCGCCATCGTCGCTTACGCCGATGTGGCCGAGCATCAGGCTGCTGCCGCCCAACTGGTAGGTGAACGCGGCGCTGTAGGTTTTGTTATCCACTTCGCCGGCGTGCTTGGCGTAGCCACCGTTGTTGTTGAACGCATAGCCGCTCTCGCCATTCTTGCCGTCGCTGGTGCTGTCGAAGTAGCGCAGGTCAGTCTTGAACGACTGGTCATTGCCCAGCGGCAATACGTGGACCAGGCCGAAATAGTTCTGTTTGTAGAAGTCCTGCAGGTTGGCGTAGTAGTACTGCAACGTCAGGTTTTTCGCGATGGCGTTGTCGGACGAGCCGAACGGTTTGTAGTCCACACCACCGAACTTGAAGCTGTCGCTGTCACGCGTACCACCGGCCACACTCAAGCCCGTGGAGTTGCTCGAAGCACGGCCTTCGGCCTTGTTCAGCTCACCGCCGGTGAAGGTCACGTTAGGAATGTCGCTGGAGGTGAGGATGCCGCCGTCAAAGGTCTGCGGCGCAACACGGCTGTCGTTGGAGACCAGGATCGGCAGCACCGGGGCCAAACCGCCACCCACGTGCAACTCAGTCTGGGAAATCCGGAACTTCACGTTACCCGCCGCGCGGCCGAAGCTGTCGGCAGGCTCGGTGCCGTTGTTTTTGGTCGGGAAGAAGCTGTTGCCGTTCCCCGCCAGGCCTGGGCCAGCGGCGTGGCCGTCGCCACCATCAAGACGCAAGGCGCCGAACGCCATCACGTCGAAACCGACGCCAAGGGTGCCTTGGGTGTAGCCGGATTTGTAGTCGAAACGCAGCAAGGTCGCGGCTTCGCGCAGATCGTTGTTGGTCCCCGAGCGGTTATCTGCGCTGTAGTACATGGTCCGCGAACTGACCGCCGCATGGCTGTCTTCAAGAAAGCCACTGTGACCTGTGCCCGTGCCCAGTGAGCCGAGCCCAAAATCATCCGCGCAGGCTTGTTGTGCGAGCAATGCGGCGGTGATGGATAACGCCAGTGTAGAAATTTTCATGTGTGACGGCCCCTAAACATTTTTTTATGTACGTTGTGTGCAAAACGGCGTTTTCATCCCTACAAACGTGACGATTGTTTCATGAGGACCGGGGCGCACCTCGTGAAGAATTTGTTAGGAAAGGGGCTGCGAAAATGAAATTTTACCGTTGCTGTTTTTTGTCATATTCACTTCATCTCATTCATTTGCAGAATGAAGTCCAGAGGAATCTTCGTTTGCAAGCCGCCCCCAAGCTCAACAAAATCAGAGGCAGGCCACGCTCATCACAATAGCCATCAGGAATTTTTCTATGCCAACCACCGCACATGTCAGCCCCGACGAGATCCGCAAAGGCTTCTCCAAGGCCATGTCCGACATGTACCGAGATGAAGTCCCGCTGTATGGGGCGTTGATGGCGCTGGTGGCCGAGACCAATACCCAGGTGCTGGCCAGTGATTCGAGCCTGGCCCGGCAGCTGCGCCGCACCGGCGAAATCGAGCGCCTGGACAAGGAGCGCCACGGCGCCATCCGCCTGGGCACTGCCTTTGAGCTGGCAACCATCGGCCGCCTGTTTGCGGTGATGGGCATGCAACCGGTGGGCTACTACGACCTGACCCCGGCGGGCGTGCCCGTGCATTCCACCGCCTTTCGCGCCGTGCATGAACGCTCGCTGCAGATCAGCCCGTTCCGCGTGTTTACCTCGTTGCTGCGCCTGGAACTGATCGAAAACCTCGAACTGCGCGCCTTCGCCGAAAGCGCGCTGGCTAAGCGCAAGATCTTCACCCCAGGCGCCTTGGCGTTGATCGAACAAGCCGAACGCGACGGCGGCCTCAACGCCCCTGATGCCGAAGAGTTCATCCGCCAGGCCCTGGAAACCTTTCGCTGGCACCACACCGCCACCGTCACCGACCAGCAGTACCAGCAACTGAGCGACCAGCACCGCCTGATCGCCGACGTGGTGGCCTTCAAGGGCCCGCACATCAACCACCTGACCCCGCGCACGCTGGACATCGACAAGGTGCAGGCCGCGATGCCCGGCAAAGGCATCACCCCCAAGGCCGTGATCGAAGGCCCGCCGCGCCGCCACTGCCCGATCCTGCTGCGCCAGACCAGCTTCAAGGCCCTCGACGAGCCCATCGCCTTCACCGACGCCCAAGGCAGCCACAGCGCGCGCTTCGGCGAAATTGAACAACGCGGTGTCGCGTTGACGCCCAAGGGCCGCGCCCTGTACGACCAACTGCTGAACGCCGCGCGCGATGAACTGGGGGCTTTTCCCAGTGAGGCCAACGCCGCACGTTATGTGCACTTGATGGAGCAACACTTCGCGGCCTTCCCCGACAACCACACGCAGATGCGCGAACAGGGCCTGGCGTACTTTCGCTATTTCGCCACCGAGCAAGGCCTGCCGGCACACGGCCAAGCCGATCAGCCGAAAACCTTGGAGGCGCTGATTGCTGCCGGCCACGTCGACGTGGAACCGTTGGTGTATGAGGATTTTCTGCCGGTGAGTGCGGCGGGGATCTTTCAGTCGAACCTTGGGGATGCGGCGCAAAGTCACTACGCGGCGAGTTCGAACCAGGCCGAATTCGAGAAGGCGCTGGGCCGCAAGACGATTGATGAGTTGAAGCTGTATGGCGAGACGCAGCAACGCTCTATAGATGAATGCACCCAAGCGCTACTGGCATGAAATGAGAGTGTCCGCCCGGCTCACCAGCGCAATCCTTGCGCCACAACAGTCCCCAGAGCCGGCTGGACGGGGCGCATCATAAACACGCAAAAGCGCGCTGTCCCTCAGGCAATTCTGAACAAATATGTCCGCGCCCCTGTAGGAGCGCGGGCGTTGATTTAGCCCAAGTGCTGCACAATCTCGTCTTTAACCAACAAGCGCTTCTCCTTCAACTTGCGCAGTTCCTCATCGCTGCCAGCTGCTTTTTCAGCAGTCACCACCAAGTCATCGACGGTTTTGTATTTATCAAAGAGCGCATTCAGATGGGGATTTTTTGCCCGGCGCTCGTCGACAGTTTCTTTACTCAAACCCAGGTCCTGCAACAGGTCGTGTTTCACTGGCATGGAGTACCTCCGCACGTTGATCAATGGCCTACGCTCTTGAAGCTAGCCCATTCCAAGGGGTCTTGTCATGTCTTGAGTCAATGCATCCCCGTTCGTCGCAAGGTGGGCGATGGGATCAAACCTTTGCCGCACCCTGCCCTCCACTGTAGATCGCCACCTGAGGGAGAACGGTTTTATGACTCACGCTGCCACTGCTGTCGACACCCAATGCATCAACACTATTCGCACCCTGGCCATGGATGCCGTGCAGAAGGCCAATTCCGGCCACCCGGGCACGCCCATGGGCTTGGCGCCGGTGGGCTACACGTTGTGGAGCCGGTTCCTGCGCTATCACCCCGAGCACCCCGACTGGCCTAACCGTGACCGCTTTGTGTTGTCGGTGGGGCATGCCTCCATGCTGCTCTACTCGCTGCTGCACTTGGCCGGCGTGGTGGAGATTGACGCCCACGGCAAACGCTCCGGCCAACCGGCGATCAGCCTGGACGATATCAAGCAATTCCGGCAGATGGGCTCCAAAACCCCAGGCCATCCCGAGTACCGCATGACCACCGGCGTTGAAACCACCACCGGCCCGCTGGGCCAGGGCTGCGCCAACAGTGTCGGTATGGCCATGGCCGAGCGTTGGCTGGGCCAGCGCTTTAACCGCGACGACAAGGTGCTGTTCGACTACAACGTCTACACCCTGTGCGGTGACGGCGACATGATGGAAGGCATCAGCAGCGAAGCGGCGTCGATGGCCGGGCACTTGAAGCTGGATAACCTGTGCTGGATCTACGACAACAACACCATCAGCATCGAGGGCCACACCGAGCTGGCGTTCAGCGAGGATGTGATCAAGCGTTTCCAGGCCTACGGCTGGCACACCTTGCACGTCACCGACGCGAATGACTTGCAGGCCTTGAGCACGGCGCTGGAGACCTTCAAAGCGAATACCGGCGCGCCGACCCTGATTGTGGTCGACAGCGTGATCGGCTATGGCTCGCCGCACAAACACAACACCGCCGCCGCCCATGGTGAGCCGTTGGGCGCGGACGAAATCCGCCTAACCAAGGCCGCCTACGGCTGGCCCGAAGACTCCAATTTCCTGGTGCCCGACGAAGCCCGCAGCGTTTTGCGTGACGCCCTGCTGGAGCGCAGCAAGCCGTTGTATGAAGAGTGGAATGCGCGGTTGTCACAGCTGGAACAGTACGAACCGGAACTGGCGGATGAACTGCGCCGCATGCGCGCAGGCGAAATGCCCGAGCAGTGGCAAAATGAGCTGCCCAGCTTCGACACCGACGCCAAGGGCGTGGCCAGCCGTGCCGCCGGTGGCGAGGTATTGAATGCCTTTGCCCAGCACATCCCCTGGCTGCTCGGCGGTTCGGCAGACTTGTCGCCTTCAACCAAGACCAACCTCACCTTTGACGGTGCCGGGCGTTTCAGTGCTGACGACTACAGCGGTCGCAACCTGCACTTCGGCATCCGCGAGCACGCCATGGGCGCGATTGCCAATGGCATGGCGCTGTCCTACCTGCGGCCGTACACCTCGACGTTCTTGGTGTTCAGCGACTACATGAAACCGCCGATCCGCCTGGCGGCGATCATGGAGTTGCCGGTGGTGTTCGTGTTTACCCATGACTCGATTGGCGTGGGTGAAGATGGGCCGACGCATCAGCCTATCGAGCATCTGACGCAACTGCGTGCGACGCCGGGGTTGCTGACCTTACGGCCAGGTGATGCCAACGAAACCCTGGAGTTGTGGAAGGTCGCCCTGGCGCAAACTCATCGGCCGAGTTGTGTGGTGTTGTCGCGTCAGGCATTGCCGACGTTGGACCGTACCCAATATGCGGCGGCGTCTGGCGCGGCCAAGGGCGCTTATGTGTTGGCGGGTGCTGACAAGCCGAAGGTTCTGTTGTTGGCGACGGGCAGTGAAGTCAGCCTGGCGGTGGCGGCGTATGAGCAGTTGAAAGGCCAAGGGATCGCGGCGCAAGTGGTGTCGATGCCGAGCTGGGAGCTGTTTGAAGAACAGGACCAGGCTTACCGCGACAGCGTGTTACCGCCGGCGGTGAAAGCGCGCGTGGTGGTGGAACAGGCCGGGCCATTGGGTTGGGACCGGTATGTCGGGCAGACCGGCGCCAAGGTGGTGATGAACAGCTTTGGCGCGTCGGCGCCGTTGGCCAAGTTGCAGGAGAAATTTGGGTTTACGGTGGAGAATGTGGTGAAGCTGGCTAAAGAGCAGATTCAACTGACTCAACACTGATCAAAGACTGTGGGAGCTGGCTTGCCTGCGATGGCGGGCTGTCAGTCGATACTGCTTTGACCGATGTATCAGTCATCGCAGCATAGGTATTTACGCAACTCTTTAAGTTGAGCTTAGCCTGTGAGGGGTTAGGTGGAT
>NZ_JBJGXU010000054.1:0-38757 GCF_045447305.1 Pseudomonas sp. D47
GCCTTAATTACGCTTTTGTTGCAGAAAGTGGTTTTTTCGCGATAAGGCGGGGAATCCGGCGCATTACAGGCGGAATCCGCAGGATCAAAAGCAGTGCCCCTATAGTTGCATAGATAGCCCACTCCTTCAGATCGGCCCGCACGATCCACAACATATGCAGCAAACCGAGCCCAACAATCACATACACCAAGCGGTGCAGCTTTTTCCAACGGCTACCCAGCCGGCGCTGGCTATAGCGATTGGAGGTTACAGCCAGCACCAATAAGCAAAGGAAGCCCAGCGCGCCAACAATAATGTAAGGCCGCTTACGCAGCTCCACCCCTAATTGCGACCAATCCAGCCCAAGGATAAATACGCAGTAAGCTGCCAAGTGCAAAACCACATACGCAAAACACCAGAGCCCCAGCTGTCTGCGAACGGCAATCCACCCTGCCCACCCGCTCAGCTTCTGCAGCGGCGTCATGCCCAGCGTAATAAGCAACAGAATTAACGTACCAAGCCCCAACCGATCCATCAGCACTTTGCCTGGATCAGGTCCGAGAACAGAACTCCATGCCTCATACAGCCAGAAAAATGGCCACACCGCAGCAGCTATAAAGACGCCAATGCGCCAGATCGGATACCGCATCAGTAGTTCTTCCGCAAATCGAGGTCGGTATAAAGAGAGGCAACCTCATCCGAGTAGCCGTTGAACATTTGCGTCTCGCGCACATTCGGACTGAACAAACCACTCGGCAAGCGACGCTCCCGCGCCTGAGTCCAGCGAGGATGATCGACCGTAGGGTTCACGTTTGCGTAGAACCCATACTCATCCGCAGCAATACTTTGCCAAGTGGTTTTGGGCTGTTCACTCACCAGGCTGATCCGCACAATGGATTTCACACTTTTAAAGCCATACTTCCACGGCACCACCAAACGCAACGGTGCGCCATTCTGGTTAGGCAGTTCCCGCCCATACATGCCCACCGCAAGGATCGCTAAAGGATTCATCGCCTCGTCCAGACGCAACCCTTCTACATAGGGCCAGTCAATCAAGCCAAAACTCGAGCGTTGGCCCGGCATGCTTTTGGGGTCCTGCAGGGTTTCAAAGCGGATGTACTTGGCCTTGGAGGTCGGCTCAACCTGCTTGAGCAAGGCCGAGATCGGAAAGCCCATCCATGGAATGACCATCGACCACGCCTCAACACAGCGCAAACGGTAGATCCGCTCTTCCAACTGGTAAGGCTTCATGAAGTCTTCCAAGGCATAGCGCCCAGGCTTCGCAACCTCCCCATCGATTACAACACTCCACGGCTCGGTCTTGAGTGAACCGGCATTCGTCGCCGGGTCGCCCTTGCCTGTACCGAACTCATAGAAGTTGTTGTAGTGGGTCGCGTCCTTGAAAGGCGTGATGGCCTCGTCCTTCACGGTAACCGCCTGCCATTTAGTACTTGGCAATTTCTCGGCAAACCAGTTCGGCGCCTTGCCCGGCTCAACATCGGCATAACGCGCAGCATTGTCGGCATTGGCCCAGCGCGGCAAGGTGCTGGCAGCCACTCCGGCAAGCGCACCACCGAGCAGGCTGCGGCGAGAGAGATAGAAAGATTCAGGCGTGACATCCGATTCGTGACAATCGGACGCTTTGGGGATCTTGATTAACATGGCAACTCCGCAGCTTTGGAGGACTGATGCACCAATAGACTGCGGAGTATGGGGAACATTACATTAAGACAATGTTTTGTCGCGGCGCAGATGCAGCAGGTACTGAATCGGCCCCGAAGCGGCGTAGACCAGGAACGCCAGCAGCAGGATACGCGGCGGATCGCTGAAGACGACCGCGAACACCAGCACCACCACCAGGATAGCCACGAAAGGCACGCGCCCCTTGAGGTCGAACTCCTTGAAGCTGTTGTACTTGATGTTGCTGACCATCAGCATGCCGGCGGCCGCAACCATCAAAGCCACCAGGAACGACATCTTCGAACCCTGGATGCCGTAGTCACTGAATGCCCAGACAATACCGGCCACTACGCCCGCAGCCGCCGGGCTGGCAAGGCCAATGAAGTAACGCTTGTCGGCAGTGCCTACCTGGGTGTTGAAGCGTGCCAGACGCAAAGCGGCACCGGCGACATAGATGAAGGCGACCATCCAGCCGACCTTGCCCATATCACCCAGTGCCCACGCAAACGCCAGCAGTGCAGGCGCAACACCGAAAGCAACCATGTCCGACAGCGAGTCGTACTCGGCGCCGAAGGCACTCTGCGTATTGGTCATGCGCGCCACGCGACCATCAAGGCCGTCGAGCACCATGGCCACGAAAATCGCGATGGCAGCAAAGCCGAAATACTTGCTGGCACTCGCCGCATCACCCGCCGCCAACGCGCTTTGAGCGCTCATGGAGTTGATGATGGAATAGAACCCGGCAAACAGGTTTGCCGTGGTGAACAGGTTGGGCAGAAGATAGATGCCACGATGCCGGACCTTGCGACCTTCCGCATCGTGCCCTTCCTCGACATGCTCATCGATCGGCAGCAGGCTTTCGGCGTCAGAGGCCTGGTGTGGCTCTTCGGGACGTTCGCTCATGGACTTTACCTTGCAACGGTGTGAAAAAAATTCGACAAATACTTGCGGCGAGTGTTCGCCCGCAAACGATGCAGCTTTATACCAGAACCCGCCCCCTAAACGAAAAAACGCGGCCTAAGCCGCGTTTTCTCTTGATGCGTACGACTTAGTTTTTGGCTTTGTCGACGATCTTGTTGGCACCGATCCACGGCATCATGGAGCGCAGTTGCTCGCCGATGATCTCGATACCGTGTGCGGCGTTGTTACGACGCTTGGCGGTCATCGAAGGGTAGCCGGTTGCGCCTTCGCTGATGAACATTTTGGCGTACTCGCCGTCCTGAATACGTTTCAGGGCGTTGCGCATAGCCTGACGGGACTCGGCGTTGATCACTTCCGGGCCGGTCACGTACTCGCCGTATTCGGCGTTGTTGGAGATCGAGTAGTTCATGTTGGCGATACCGCCTTCGTACATGAGGTCAACGATCAGCTTCAGTTCGTGCAGGCATTCGAAGTAGGCCATTTCCGGCGCGTAGCCAGCTTCAACCAGGGTTTCGAAACCGGCTTTAACCAGTTCAACGGTACCGCCGCACAGAACGGCTTGTTCGCCGAACAGGTCGGTTTCGGTCTCGTCCTTGAAGGTGGTTTCGATGATACCGGTACGACCGCCACCCACGCCAGCGGCGTAGGACAGTGCAACGTTTTTGGCATTGCCCGAAGCGTCCTGGTAGATCGCGATCAGGTCAGGAATACCGCCGCCTTTGACGAACTCGGAACGCACGGTGTGGCCCGGCGCTTTCGGCGCGATCATGATCACGTCGAGGTCAGCACGCGGCACAACCTGGTTGTAGTGAATCGCGAAGCCGTGGGAGAAGGCCAGGGTGGCGCCCTTCTTGATGTTCGGCTCGATTTCGTTCTTGTACAGCGCGGATTGGAATTCGTCCGGGGTCAGGATCATGACCAGGTCGGCAGCAGCCACGGCGGAGGCAACGTCAGTCACTTTGAGGCCATGGGCTTCAGCCTTGGCAACAGTGGCCGAGCCTTTGCGCAGGCCAACAGTCACGTCAACGCCGGAGTCTTTCAGGTTGCACGCTTGAGCGTGGCCCTGGGAACCGTAGCCGATGATGGCGACTTTTTTGCCCTGGATGATCGACAGGTCACAATCTTTTTCGTAATAAACTTTCATGAGGTTCCTCTATATATCCAGGCCCTTAGGCCATTCACTAATTGGGTTAGATGCTGAGTACTTTGTCGCCACGAGCAATCCCGGTGACACCACTGCGTACAGTTTCCAGAATCGAGGCCGTCCCGATCGACTGGATGAAGCTGTCCAGCTTGTCGCTCGTACCGGTCAGTTGAACGGTATAAACGCTGGCGCTCACATCGACGATCTGCCCGCGATAAATGTCAGTCGTGCGTTTGATCTCGGCACGTTGGGCACCCGTGGCCTTGACCTTGACCAGCATCAGCTCGCGCTCGATGTGGGCACTTTCCGACAGGTCGACCAGCTTGACCACTTCGATCAGCTTGTTGAGGTTCTTGGTGATCTGCTCGATCACCTCATCATGACCCACGGTGGTCAACGTCAGGCGCGACAGGGTCGGGTCTTCGGTTGGGGCCACGGTCAGGCTTTCGATGTTGTAGTTGCGTTGCGAAAACAGACCGACAACACGAGACAGAGCGCCGGGTTCGTTCTCCAGAAGCAGGGAGATAATGTGCCGCATGATTAAGTACGCTCCGTCTTGTTCAGCCACATGTCGCGCATCGAGCCGTCTTTGATCTGCATCGGGTAGACGTGCTCGCTGGTGTCCACTTGAATATCGAGGAACACCAGGCGGTCCTTCATGGCGAACGCCTCTTCCATCTTCGGCTTCAGATCTTTCAAATCAGTGATGCGAATGCCGACGTGGCCATAGGCTTCAACCAACTTGACGAAATCCGGCAGCGATTCCATGTAGGAATGGGAGTGGCGGCTACCGTAGCTCATGTCCTGCCACTGACGAACCATGCCCAACACGCCGTTGTTCAGGCAGACGATCTTCACCGGAAGGCCGTACTGCAAGCACGTCGACAGCTCCTGGATGTTCATCTGGATGCTGCCTTCACCGGTGACACACGCAACGTCGGTGTCCGGGAAGCTCAGCTTCACACCCATGGCCGCAGGGAAACCAAAGCCCATCGTGCCCAGGCCACCGGAGTTGATCCAGCGGTTAGGCTTGTCGAACGTGTAGTACTGCGCGGCGAACATCTGGTGCTGGCCCACGTCGGAGGTCACAAAGGCGTCGCCCTTGGTCACTTCGCACAGGGTCTCGATCACGGTTTGTGGCTTGATGATGCTGCCGTCGCCCTTGTCGTAAGGGAACAGGCCGCGGTCACCGCGCCATTCGTCGATCTGCTTCCACCAGCTGGCAACGGATTCCTTGTTCGGCGTCTCGCCGATGTCCTTCAGCGCTGCAACCATTTCGGTCAACACGCTTTCAACAGGACCCACGATCGGCACGTCGGCCTTGATGGTCTTGGAGATGGACGCCGGGTCGATGTCGATGTGGATGATCTTGGCATTCGGGCAGAACTTGCTCGCGCCGTTGATCACGCGGTCATCAAACCGCGCGCCCACCGCCAGGATCACGTCGGCGTGGTGCATGGCCAGGTTGGCGGTGTAGCTGCCGTGCATGCCAAGCATGCCGACGAACTGACGGTCGGTGCCCGGGAATGCGCCGAGGCCCATTAAGGTGTTGGTGACCGGCAGGTTGAGCAGTTTGGCCAATTCGGTCAACGGTGCGGAACCGCCACCCAGAATCACGCCACCGCCCGAGTACAGCACTGGGCGTTTGGCCGCCAGGAGCATTTCTGCCGCCTTGCGGATTTGCCCCGAGTGCCCACGAACGGCCGGGCTGTAGGAACGCAGCTTGGCTTTCTTCGGGAAGATGTATTCGAATTTCTCGGCCGGGTTGGTCATGTCTTTCGGGATATCTACGACTACAGGGCCCGGGCGACCGGACTGTGCGAGGTAGAACGCCTTTTTCATGACTTCCGGGATTTCCGACGCATGCTTGATCATGAAGCTGTGTTTCACGATCGGCCGGGAGATACCGATCATGTCGGTTTCCTGGAATGCATCGGTCCCCACCATGGTGCTTGCGACTTGGCCGGAAATGATCACCATCGGGATGGAGTCCATATAAGCAGTCGCGATGCCGGTAATGGCATTGGTTGCGCCTGGGCCGGAGGTTACCAGTACCACGCCGGCTTTACCGGTGGCACGGGCGTAGCCGTCAGCCATATGGGTAGCCGCTTGTTCGTGGCGAACCAGGATGTGGGTAACAGCCGGTTCCTTGAACAGTGCGTCGTAGACATGCAGCAGAGCACCACCTGGGTACCCGTAGATATAGTCGACGCCTTCGTCACGCAAAAAGCGGACGAGCATCTCACCGCCAGATAAAAGCTCCACGTTGTTCACCTCTAAAACGCCAGAATACCGTCCGTTAAAAACCGACGGGTCTTAATAGGTTTACTTCTCAACAGAGCATGAGCGACGGTGGTCGCCGACTACGTCAGCACTGACTGAGCAAGTATTGGGATCGTCCCAAGTGTTGCGGGCTTTTCCCACCCAGCGCGAGGTAACGCGTTGCGGGTGTTACAGGTCGGCGCGGATATGCGCCTCATGATCTGCTGAGCGGGCCTGCTTCTGGCAGTCCCGATACAGCGGACTTTGGATTCTTCTGTTTCAGCCCCTTCAAGTCAAGCAATAATTGCGCTTTTTTCCAACTAAGCGCATGAGAACGTATAAGAAAGAGGCTTGAGGAGGGATAAAACTCGCCTGAATGTCGTCAAGCGGTAGAAATATGCGCAAGACTGCCGAAAAAACCGGCAGTCAGGCAATTAACGAGCGTCGACGATCAGTTGGTCGAACTTTTTCAGCGCATTGCGCAAGCCAAGGCTCTCCAGCGGCCGATCGGCGTAAACCATCTCCGCCATTTCCATGATCCCCGATGCATTGGGCAATGGCAGATCCTGCTCGAGGATCTGCTTCATGCGCACCAGGAAGATCCATTGCAGCCATTGATGGAAATCCAGGGTGTCGACCGAAAACGGTTCGACACTGCTGAGCGCTTCGACGCTGGGGGACACCTCGTCCCACCAGCCCTGTACACGCAATTCGCGCTCAATCAGCAACAACTGTTCGGCAATCGCTGGGAAACGCACATCCATCAGAGGCTGACCTTGGCTTTTTGCCGCGCTTGAGCGGCGCCGGCAGCATCGCCTTGTGCGGCGCGCGCGTCACCAATCAAGGCCCACAAGTTGGCTTGCAGGTCTGGTCGGCCGTTGGCCAGGCTCAGGCCACGACGTGCGAACTGTTCGGCTTGCGGCGCATCGCCCTGGGCCATGCGCACCTGGGCGAGGCGATACAACACTTGCGGCTCGCGCGGTGCCACGCGCTGGGCACGCTCCAGACTCGACGACGCACCATTCAAGTCGCCACCGGACTGCTGCTGTTGAGCGGTAGTCAGCAAGGCCAATACCGGCCCGTCCAACTGCTCGTCGGCCGACAGGCCACCGGCACTGGACGACGACGGAATACCGCTTGGCGTCGACGGCATGTTGTAGGTGCCTTGATTGACCGGCGCCGTCTGGATCGGCGCGGCATCAACCGGCCCCGACGTGCTTGGCCCTGGAGTCCACGGCTCGGCACTGATCGGCGCCGAGGTCGCAGCGCCAGCGCCCGGCACCATCACCACCACACCCGAATCCTGCGCAATGGTTTGAGCGGTCGCTTGGGCTGGACGCTTGACCACGGTCTGGCGGAAACCGCCGTTGGCCGAGATGCGATCGTTATTCGAGACGGCCGTGCTCGAGTCCACTACGGGAATTGAGCCGCGTTGCACGCTTGAGCAACCGCTGAGCACCGCTAGAGCTGTAATAGCTGGAATCAACCACTTGTTCACTTGAAACCCTCTTTGCTTAATTCATCCAGCCCTTGACCCAATCCATCACCGAGTCCGCGTCAGCGGGGGCACTGCCACCGCATGCGGCTCCGGGTGGTGGCTCGCTGCCGCGAATATACGGCATCTGCACCGCGCCCGGACAGTTGGCATCGGAGCCCTGCCCCGTATGCGGATCAATCCAGGCCTGCACGATGTTGTCCGGCTGCGGCATGTTCAACGGTAGCGGGTCGGCCTTGCGCATGAAACTGGTCCAGACCTGCAGCGCACCGGTCGCACCGGTGAACGGCGTCTTGCCATTATCGTCACGGCCCAACCACACCACCGCCAGCACGTCCTGGCCGAAGCCGGCGAACCAGCTGTCACGCGAATCGTTACTGGTACCGGTTTTGCCCGCCAGCGTCAGGTTCGACGGCAGCACGCTGTAGACCGAGCGCCCGGTGCCTTCGCGCATCACGCGCTGCATGGCGTTCTGGATCAGGTAGATGGAGCCCGCATCGAAGCGTTGCTGAATCTGGAACGGGTAACGCTTGAGCGGCTCGCCTTCGGCGGTCAGCACACTGCGAATGCCCCGCATCGGTGTATTGAAGCCACCGTTGGCGAGGGTCTGGTACATCGTTGCCACTTCCATCGGCGTCATGGCGCCAGCGCCGAGCAGAATCGACGGGAAGGCCGGAAACTCACGAGTGACACCCAGGCGCGCGATGGTTTTCAACACATTCGGCACCCCCACTTCCAGCCCCAGGCGTGAGGTGGAAATGTTGTAGGAGTGCGCAATCCCCTGGTACAGGAACACCGTACCGTGGGAGCGTCGATCAAAGTTCTGCGGCGTCCACACCTGGCCATTGGCACCTTTGACTGACAGTGGGTCATCCGAGAGCCAACTGGTCAGGGTGTATTTACTCGGTTTTTCCAAGGCCGTGAGGTAAACCGCCGGCTTGACCAGCGAGCCAATCGGCCGCACGGCATCCAGCGCACGGTTGAAACCGGCAAAGCTGGCTTGGCGACTGCCGATCATGGCCTGCACTTCACCGGTTTCCGGGTTGGTCACGACCATGGCAGCTTCGACTTCATCGGAGCCTTTACGGCCGGTCAGGCGCTTGAAGGTGTCGCTCACCGACGCTTCGGCTTTCATCTGAAGAATCGGGTCGAAGCTGGTGAAGATCCGCAGGCCCTCTTCGGTCAAGTCTTCGTCGCGGTAGTCTTCACGCAGTTGACGTTTGACCAAGTCGATAAAGCCTGGGAACGAGCTGTCGGCCAGCTTGCCGCGGGTGGTTACACCCAGTGGCATTTTCTTCGCCGCCGCGACTTGTTCAGCGGTGGCTACGCCCTGCTGCTCCAGCACATCCAGCACCAGATTACGGCGCTCAAGCGCACGCTCCGGGTTGCGACGCGGGTTGTAGTAGGACGGCCCTTTGACCATGCCCACCAGCAATGCGACCTGATGCAGCTTCAATTCGGACAACGGCTGGCCAAAGAAGAACTGACTGGCCAAGCCAAAACCGTGCACGGCGCGCTGGCCATCCTGACCGACGAACACCTCGTTGAGGTACGCCTCGAGGATTTCCTGCTTGCTGTAATGCAGCTCCAGCAACATCGCCATCATGGCTTCAGTGAGCTTACGCGTCAGGCTGCGCTCGTTGGTCAGGTAGAAGTTCTTAACCAATTGCTGCGTCAGCGTACTGCCGCCCTGAGTCATCTTGCCGCCGGAGGTGTTGACCCAAATCGCGCGGGCAATCGACTTCGGCGACACGCCCCAGTGACTGTAGAAATCGCGGTCTTCCACGGCAACCAGGGTTTCGAGCAGATATGGCGGCACCTGATCGAGCTTGATCAGGATGCGATCTTCAAGGTTCTTCGGGTAAATACCGCCGATCAGCAGCGGCTCGAGGCGCACCACGGGCAACTTCGAGCCATTGAGCGACGACAGCTCGGCGACGTAATCACCAGAGAAACGCACACGCACTGGCTGGGCTTTTTCCAGGCCTTCATAGAACTGGAAGCCACGGGTGTTCAGGTCGACGGTATTGCCGCTGACCGCTGCGGCGCCCGGGCCGTTGCTCACAGCTTCGCGGCGGTAGCCCAGCGCATCGAGCTCAGTCAGGAAGTCTTCCTTGCTCAGCTTCTGGCCGCTGAACAGTTCCAGCGGGCGTGCATACACCTTGGCCGGAATGGTCCAGCGCTTGCCGGAAAACTTCTCCTGGACCACGGCATCGAGGTACACCGCGAAGCCAGCGAGCACCACAAGGCCCACCAGGCTGAGCTTGAGCGCCCAGCCGAGCCACGGGCGCAGGCCGCGCGAACGCGAAGGAGGTTTTTTACGGGAACGGGGAGATCGGGTTCGAGTCATGGCGGCGGATTATACGCACTTTATTGATGATCAACATGAGCCGGACAGCGGTTTGCACGACCAGCTGTAACAGCCATAATGCCCGCCATGATTTCCCCCCGACTTTGAAGGATCGCCCGTGAGCCAGTCCCTGATCGCTGCCCTGCAAAACCCGGCTTTATATCCCCATCCGGTTGAAGCGTTTCAAGTTATCGAGACCCATATTTCCTGGGTCATCCTGACTGGCCCCTTCGCTTATAAATTGAAGAAACCGATGAACTTCGGCTTCCTGGATTTCACCCAGCTCAAGGATCGAGGCCACTTCTGCAACGAAGAGCTGCGCCTCAACCAGCGCCTGACTGAAGATTTGTATCTTGAAGTGTTGCCGATTACCGGCACCGCCGAAGCTCCGCAATTGGGCGGCGACGGCCCGGCGATCGAGTACGCGCTGAAAATGCGCCAGTTCCCGCAAAGCCAACTGCTCAGCACCCTGCAAGCCAATGGTGAACTGACCAGCGCGCACATTGATGAAATGGCCACGCAGATCGCACATTTCCATCTCACAGCGCCTAAGGTTCCCCAGGAGCACCCGGCCGGCACGCCGGACGAGGTGATGGCGCCAGTACGTCAGAACTTCGAGCAGATCCGCCCCTTCCTCAGCGACAAGGCTGACCTGGCACAACTGGAAGCCCTGCAAGCCTGGGCTGAAAGCAGCTTCGAGCGCCTCAAGCCACTGCTGGCACAGCGCAAACTGGAAGGCTTCACTCGCGAATGCCACGGCGATATCCACTTGGGCAACGCCACGCTGATCGACGGCCAAGTAGTGATCTTCGACTGCATCGAGTTCAACGAACCGTTCCGATTTACCGATGTATGGGCCGACACCGGCTTCTTGGCGATGGACTTGGAAGACCGGGGCCTCAAATCCCTGGCACGCCGTTTTATCAGCCAGTACTTGGAATTGACCGGCGACTACCAAGGCCTCGAAGTGCTGAACTTCTATAAAGCCTACCGCGCGTTGGTACGCGCCAAGGTTGCGCTGTTCAGCATGCCGAGCGAAGCCAGCCCGGTGCAACGCGCCACCACGCTGCGCCAGTACCGCAACTATGCCAACCTGGCGGAAAGCTACAGCACCATTCCTTCGCGCTTCCTCGCAATTACCCACGGTGTATCGGCAGTCGGCAAAAGCCACGTTGCCATGCGCCTGGTAGAAGCGCTGGGCGCCGTGCGCCTGCGTTCGGATGTGGAGCGCAAGCGCCTGTTTGGCGAGCAGCAGGTGGAGAACACGCCACAGGCCGGCATCTACGCTGCCGACGCCAGCGCTGCTACCTATGCACGCTTGAACGAAATCGCCGAAACAGTCTTGCGCGCCGGCTACCCTGTCGCGCTGGATGCCACCTTCCTGAAACGCGAACAGCGCGACGCCGCCGCCAAGGTTGCTGAAGCCACCGGCGCGCCTTTCCTGATCCTGGATTGCAACGCACCACAAGCCGTTATCGCCAGCTGGCTGGCACAGCGTCAGGCGGATAAAAACGACCCGTCCGACGCGACGCTGACCGTCATCGAAGAGCAACAGGCCAATCGCGAACCGCTGACAGCCGAAGAGCTGCTGCTCAGCAAGCGTGTAGAGACCAATGAAAGCGGAACCTTGGATGCTCTGGTGGCGCATATTCGCCAGCGCCTGCCAGGCCTGTAAGAAATATTTCTTGGTCGTGTCACCGATCTACGGTGCACGACCGAGAAATAGTGGCACTATAATGGCGTCATAATTCCAACAGGAGTCGCCGTCATGAGTCACCCCAAGCTTCTTGATACCCCGCTCTACGCGCTCCTGCACAAGGACGACATTCGAGGTTTCAACCAGGAACGCCCTAAAGACGGGATCATCGACATGCGCGGTGGTGACTTCCGAGGGCTGGACCTGCGCGACCTGAACGCCGGTGGTGTCGATTTCACCGACGCCTACTTCCGTTCTGCCGACCTGCGCGGCCTGGACTTGCGCGACTGCTCGCTGGAAGGCGCGAGCCTGGCCCATGCACAGATTTCCGGCACTTACTTCCCCGCTGAACTGACTGCCGACGAGATACTCATGTCGGTCAATTTCGGCACTCGCCTGCGCTACCGCACCAAGTGACGCCACCTACCGACCCCGGCTACGCATCCCGCGTGCCGGGTGATTCGCGCCTGCCTACCGCAAATCCCCCTAGCTATTCTTATAAGCTTTTCAGCCCTTCCTGACCAAAGAACCACGCTTTTCCTACTGAGCGCTACACTCCTTTTCAGGCTTGCCTGGTCACGATACCCACCGCACCATTCGGCCGTCGCAAGGAGGCTTGATGAACGATGAGCTGCAACACCTGAAAAACCTGGGCAAGACGTCGGCGCAGTGGCTGCATGCGGTGGGCATCCACAGCGCGTCCGACTTGCGCCGCCTGGGAGCGGTTGATGCCTACCGGGCCGTGAGAACTCGCGGGTTCCGAGCATCAAAAGTACTGCTGTATGCAATTGAAGGCGCGTTGATGGATGTGCACTGGAACGACATTTCTGCGGAGAGAAAGGAAGCACTGAACCGTCAGTTGGATGCCCTTTCAACGCGTCAGAAGAATTAGTTCGGCGACCAAACCCAATGTTTACGAGCCTTGCGAACACGTGATTGAGAAAACCAGCAGGATGCGCAAAAACAAATGTTGACTCTCAAATGAGAATCGTTATGATTATCACAACTGGTCGCGAGATCAGCCGATAACTGAAAGACCATTGGTTCGGACTCTCAGATTATCTCCTCATCAGGCTAATCACGGTTATTTGACCCGGCTCTTGCCGGGTCTTTTTTTACCTATAGAAAGCTGCCTGTAAAAAGCTGCCGACAGAAAGCGCGCCTCAGCGCGCAATGATCAACGGATGCCCACGCTCCGGATGCGGCTGCACCAACACATCCAAACCAAATACAGCCTTAAGTGGCTCAGTTCGCAACACCTCTGCGGGTGTATCCAAGGCATGTGGACGCCCATCCTCCAGCAACAGAATGCGGTCACAGTAGCGAGCCGCCAGGTTCAGGTCATGAAGGATCACCAACACTGCCGCGCCTCGATCGGCGAAGCTGCGGATGGCCTGCAAGGTCGTGTGCTGGTGCAAGGGGTCAAGCATCGACGTCGGCTCATCCAACAGTAACGTCTGGCCCGCCTCCCCCGGCCATAACTGCGCGAGCACCCGCGCCAGGTGCACACGTTGGCGCTCGCCGCCAGACAACGCTAAGTAGCTGCGACCACTCAAGTGCCCGACATCCGCCGCGTGCAACGCTGCATTGATGATCTCGTCATCACGCACTCGCCCGGTCTGATGCGGCAAACGTCCCATGCCAACGACCTCTTCAACCCGAAAGGCAAAATCCAGGGTCGACGTTTGCGGCAATACCGCCAGCCGCTGGGCACGCTGCGAACCCCTCCAGTTCTTCAACTCGTGCTGGTCCAGCCACACCTTGCCCTGGTCCGGATGCAACTCACCGCACAACGCGCCGAGCAATGTACTTTTGCCAGCACCATTGGGCCCCAGCACGCCGAGCACTTCGCCCGGCAACAGGTCAAGGCTGACATCAGCCAACACAGTCTTGCGACCGCGCCGGATCTGCAGCGCTTCCACTCGCAGCATCAGGCACGCCCCCGCAATAACAGATAGAGAAAAAATGGTGCGCCGATAAACGCCGTTACGATACCAATCGGCAACTCCGCCGGCGCCAAGGCCAGGCGCGCCACCAAATCCGCAAACAACAGCAAACTCGCCCCCGCCAGCACAGAGGCCGGCAACAGTACCCGGTGATCCGGCCCCGCCAGCAACCGCACCAGATGCGGCACCACCAGACCGACAAACCCGATCATCCCCGCCGCCGCCACTGCTGCGCCCACCCCCAAGGCAGTGCAGAACACCAGCTCACGCTTGAGCCCTTCCACATCAATCCCAAGATGACTGGCCTCGGACTCACCCAGCAACAATGCATTCAGCGCCTTGGCCCGGCGCGGCAACCACAGCGCCACACCGGCGCTCACCAGCAGCAACGGCCACAACCGCGAATAGCTTGCGCCATTGAGGCTGCCCAGGTTCCAGAAGGTCAGGGTGCGCAAGGTGGCGTCGTCCGCCAGGTAGGTAAACAGCCCCACCGCCGAGCTGGCGAGGGCCGTGAGGGCGATGCCCGCAAGCAGCATCGTTGCGACATTGGTCTGGCCGTTACGGCGCCCCAAGCGGTAGACCAGCGCCGTGACCCCCAAACCACCCAGAAAGGCACATAACGACAGCAAGTACGGCCCAACCGCATCCGGCAGCCCGCCAAACAACGAACCACCCACAATCGCAACCGCCGCCCCCAGCGCCGCGCCACTGGACACCCCGACCAACCCCGGATCAGCCAGCGGGTTACGGAACAACCCCTGCATCGCCACACCCGACAACGCCAGCACGCCGCCGACCGCCAGGCCGAGCAATGTGCGCGGCAGGCGGATCTGCCCCAGGATCAGCTCGGCCTGTTCCAGGCCTTGGGCTTCAATCGGCACGCCCATCAAGCGCAAGGCGGCCCTGAGTGTATCCAACAACGGCAAGCTGACCGGCCCTAGGGCCAATGAGAGCCAGATCGCCAAGACACACAACAGCGCGAGCCCGATAAACAGCGTTTTCGGTTTAACCAGAGTGGTCATGGGGCAGGGTTAGCCTGGGACGGATAAAACCCGACAGACAGTTGCACCAGGCTTTGCGGCAAACGCGGTCCCAGGCCGCCGACCAGCAGGGTCGGGTCCAGCTCGAACACCCGGCCATTTTTGGCCGCCGGCGTTGAGGCCAAAATCGGGTTTTCCTTGAACAAGGCCGCACGCGCGGCATCGCCGGTCAGGGCACGGTCAGCAAACACCAGTACATCAGGGCTCAACCCAGCCAGCGACTCCACCGAAAAGGGTTTGTAGCCAGCGTGGGTCGCAAGGTTGCGCCCACCCGCCTGTTGCAACAGCCAATCAGCGGCGGTGTCTTTACCCGCGATCAGCGGCTTGCCGCCCGCATGGCCGAGCAACAACAGCACACCCGGCGCCTTCTGCGTGGCTTGGGCCTGGGTGACCCAGTGCTTCTGCTGCTCAAGTGCCTGTTCATATCCGGTAAACAATTCGTTGGCTTTTGCCTCGCTGCCCAGCAACTTGCCCAAGTGCTGCAGGTTGCCCTTCAGGGTTGGAAGGTCCGGCTCGGCCGAGAACATCTCCACCTGCACGCCCGCACCACGAATCTGCGCGAGCACCGGCGGCGGCCCCATTTCTTCGGTACCCACCAGTACTTGCGGGCGCAGGCTGAGGATGCCTTCAGCCGACAACTGCCGCTGATAACCGATACTCGGCAACGCTTTCAGCGACGCCGGGTGCTGGCTGGTGGTATCGACTCCCACCAACTTCGACTCACCGTCCAAGGCCGTCACCCATTCCGATAGCGCCCCACCCGCACTGACCCAGCGTTGTGGCAGTTCAGAGGCTTGCGCCCCGTGGTTGACCAGCAGTGAGGCAACAAGCGCAATAGCGCTGGTACTCAAGCGCATAACAGGGTTTCCTTCCAAGGGCAGGGCCACTCAAGCACTCATCAATGTGACAGATTCAGCCTGCCTGGCATCGTACTGAGCGCCCAATCAGCTGACGGGCGAAGCCGGTATTTGATAATTGTTTGCATTTGCACGTCAAGGCACTTAAGGATTGAAATGAAGTTTCTCTGCCCCTCCGATACCCTCGCGCCCAACAGCAGCCTCGGTTTTGAGATCGACGGTTGCAAGCTATTGGCCGTACGCCGGGACGGCATTGCCTACTTCTATATCAACCGCTGCCCCCATCGCGGTATCCCGTTGGAATGGCAGCCCGACCAGTTCCTCGACACCAGCGCCAGCCTGATCCAGTGCGCCACCCACGGCGCACTGTTTCTGATCGAGAGCGGCGAATGCATCGCCGGCCCCTGCGCGGGCCAAAGCCTCACCGCCCTGCCCGGCCGCGAAGACGCACAGGGCTTGTGGGTGGAACTCTAGTCGCCGATCAGCACCTCCAAACGGCGGTCGACGTAAATTTCCTCAGGCGTGACGTGCACACCGTAGGCCAGCACCTCCACACCGGCGGCCTTGGCCTCGCGCAACGCCGCAGCGTAACCGGCGTCGATTTCCACCGCCGGGCGCACCGCCTCAATGCCCGACAGGTTGACGCAATACAACTGCACCGCCCGCACACCCTCACGCGCCAGGTGCGCCAACTCGCGTAAGTGCTTGGCGCCGCGCTGGGTCACGGCATCAGGAAAGGCTGCCACTGCCGTGCCGTCAAAGCCCAAGGTGACACTTTTGACTTCGACAAACGCCGCGCCCTGTGGGTAATCCAGGCGAAAATCGATGCGGCTTTTTTCCTGGCCGTAAGGCACTTCGCGCTTCAACGCGGTAAAGCCGTTGAGCTCAGTGATGACCCCGGCACGCAACGCCTCCTCAACCAGCTGATTGGCGCGCGCGGTGTTGACGCACGCCAGCCGGCCCTGAGGCGTTTCGGCGATCTCCCAGGTGCCTGGCAATTTACGCTTGGGGTCGGTGGAGCGACTGAACCAGACCTGGCCGCCCTCCACCATGCAATTGAACATCGAACCGGTGTTCGGGCAATGAATAGTCAGCAACTCGCCGGTAACGGTTTCGATATCGGTGAGAAAACGCTTGTAGCGGCGAATCAGCCGCGCTTCTTCGAGGGGAGGATGAAAACGCATCAGCCTTGCCAGCTCCGCAAACCACGGGCGATGCGCTCCACCGCCTCCTGTAACCGATCGAGGTTTTGCGTGTAGGCAAAACGCACATGATGACCGGCTTGATAGCGGCCGAAATCCAGCCCCGGCGTGAAGGCTACGTGTTCGGTTTCGAGGAAATGACGGCAGAACGCGAAGGCATCGCCGCCGAACGCGCTGATATCGGCGTACAAGTAGAACGCGCCTTCCGGTTCTACCGCAATGCCGAAGCCCAACTCGCGCAGGGCGGGCAGTAGGAAGTCCCGCCGGCGACCGAATTCGGCGCGGCGCTCTTCCAGAATGCTCAGGGTTTGCGGGGTAAAGCAGGCCAACGCCGCGTACTGGGCCATGCTCGGCGCACTGATATAGAGGTTTTGCGCCAGCTTCTCCAATTCGCTTACCGCAGCGGGCGGCGCCACCAGCCAACCGAGGCGCCAGCCGGTCATGCCGAAATACTTCGAAAAACTATTTAGGACAAACGCGTCGTCGTCGACTTCCAGCACGCTGGCGGCGTCGGTGCCGTAAGTAAGGCCGTGATAGATCTCGTCTACCACCAAGTGACCGTTACGCGCCTTGATTGCGCTCGACAACCCCGCCAATTCGTCCCGCGTGAGGATCGTGCCGGTGGGGTTGGCCGGCGACGCGACCAGCGCGCCCACGCTGTCCTGGTCCCAATGTTTGGCCACCAGGTCGGCGGTCAATTGGTAGCGCACGTCCGGGCCGACCGGCACCAGTTGCGCCGCGCCTTCCACCAAGCGCAGGAAATGTCGGTTGCACGGGTAGCCTGGATCGGCGAGCAACCAATGTTTGCCCGGGTCGACCAGCAGGCTGCTCGCTAGCAGCAAGGCGCCGGAGCCGCCCGGAGTGATCAGGATGCGCCCAGGATCAATGCTTAGCCCGTAGCGCTGCTGGTAAAACCCGCTGATGGCCTCGCGCAACTCGGGCAGCCCACGGGCCGCGGTGTAGCGGGTTTTGCCGTTGGCCAACGCTGCCTGGCCGGCCTGGATGATCGGCTCAGCCGTGGTGAAGTCCGGCTCGCCGATTTCCAAATGGATCACATCATGGCCGGCCGCCTGCAGCTCATTGGCTCGCGCCAGCAGCGCCATGACATGAAAGGGTTCGATGGCGCGACTGCGCGCACTGTAGGGCTGAGCCATTAGCCTTCCTTAACGGTGAGGACAAAATCAGGATTCTACCGAACCCTCGCGGTAAAACATGCTCTATTGCCTGCTCGGCCGTCGACGATGAACCCAGCACGCGCTTGCAAAACGACTAAAATCAACATTCGAGGCAAGCTATACCCAGCCATGGCGGGCTGCTGCTGTTTGCAACCCCGCCGTATTGGGCCTCGACAACCGGGAGTGGCGCACCCCGAATCTATCTGGTAAGTTCGCCCGCTTGCAGCCGCAGGGCCGGCAGGTGTCGGTGACGTTGCAATCCTGCGCAATGGATTAGAAGAGTGAGAGGCGGTCTATTCATGTCCACCCAAGCAAAGCAACAGCAGCAGAGCCTCAGTAGCTTCACACCTTACGTCGAAGCGAAAGGTGAGGAGTACATGGGCAAGCCCATGCGCCAGCACTTCACCAAGATCCTGCAGAAGTGGAAGCAGGACTTGATGCAAGAGGTCGACCGCACCGTTGACCACATGAAGGACGAAGCCGCCAACTTCCCGGACCCGGCAGACCGTGCCAGCCAGGAAGAGGAATTCGCCCTCGAACTGCGAGCCCGTGATCGTGAACGCAAGCTGATCAAGAAAATCGACAAAACGCTGCAACTGATCGAAGACGAGGAATATGGCTGGTGCGAATCCTGCGGCGTCGAGATTGGTATTCGCCGCCTGGAAGCCCGCCCAACCGCGGACCTGTGCGTAGACTGCAAGACCTTGGCTGAAATCAAGGAAAAACAGGTCGGCAAGTAATCCTGCCGGGCTGAACGAATGGGGCGTGCAAACGCCCCATTTTTGTTTCTGGCGTTTGCCGATTTTCCAGTAGTATCCGGCCCATGACAGCCTCTACCTATATCGGGCGTTTCGCCCCCACGCCCAGCGGCCATTTGCACTTCGGCTCGCTGGTTGCCGCCCTCGCCTCCTACCTTGATGCCCGCGCCAATCACGGCCGCTGGCTAATGCGCATGGAAGACCTCGACCCACCCCGCGAAGAGCCCGGCGCCCAGGCAGCGATCCTGCACGCCTTGGAAAGCTATGGCTTTGAATGGGACGGTGAACTGGTCCGACAAAGTGAACGGCATGACGCCTACGCCGAAGTCCTCAACGGCATGTTCAACCACGGCCTGGCCTACGCCTGCACCTGTTCGCGCAAACAACTGGAGCCCTACCACGGGATTTACCCGGGTTTGTGCCGCAATGCCGGGCATGACCAGCAAGATGCGGCGATCCGCCTGCGCGTGCCTGAGCTGGAATACCACTTTACCGACCGCGTACAAGGCGAATTCCGACAGCACTTGGGCCGCGATGTAGGCGATTTCGTCATCCGTCGCCGCGACGGCCTGTATGCCTATCAACTGGCCGTGGTGCTCGACGATGCCTGGCAAGGTGTGACCGATATCGTGCGCGGCGCCGACCTGCTCGATTCCACGCCGCGCCAGCTGTACCTGCAAGAACTGCTGGGCCTGCGCCAGCCGCGCTACCTGCACATGCCGTTGATCGTCCAACCGGACGGTAATAAGTTGGGCAAATCCTACCGTTCCCCGCCGTTGACACCCGACCAAGCCACGCCTTTGCTGTTAAGGGCATTGCGCGCCCTCGGCCAGTCGGCCGGCGCAGAACTGCTGCACGCCAGCCCACGGGAACTGCTGGATTGGGGCATTGCGCACTGGGATGCAACCCGGATCCCGAGCACACTCACGCTGGCCGAAGCGCAATTGAGCTGAAGGCGCTTGCAGGTTGCCAGCCATCCGTTACCATCGCCGCAGTTTTTTAATCAGAGGCCAACATGTACATCTATCGATTGGTCCTGCTGCTGGTCGTCGGGATCTACCTGTTTTCCCCCGCCATCATGGATTGGTGGATCGACGCCACGGGCGCCTGGTATCGCCCTTATCTGCTGTGGCTGATCCTGATCGTCGTGACCTTTATCCTGCAGAGCCAAAAAGATGCCGATGAGCTTTAGCCTCACCCAGATGCTGCTGATCAGCGCCGCCTACCTGGCTGCGCTGTTCGCCGTGGCCTGGATCAGTGAGCGCGGAATGATTCCGCGGGCGATCATTCGCCATCCGTTGACCTACACCTTGTCCTTGGGCGTCTACGCCAGCGCCTGGGCGTTTTATGGCACCGTGGGCCTGGCCTATCAGTACGGCTACGGCTTTCTTTCCAGTTACCTTGGGGTGTCCGGCGCTTTCCTGCTGGCGCCGGTGTTGCTGTACCCGATCCTGAAAATCACCCGCACCTACCAGCTGTCGTCCCTGGCGGACCTGTTTGCCTTCCGCTTTCGTAGCACCTGGGCCGGCGCGCTGACCACGATTTTCATGCTGCTCGGCGTGCTGCCGCTGCTGGCCCTGCAAATCCAGGCCGTGGCGGACTCCATCAGCATCCTCACCCGCGAGCCGGTGCAGCATCGCGTCGCCCTGGCCTTCTGTGCGCTGATCACGCTGTTCACGATTTTCTTCGGTTCACGCCATATCGCCACCCGTGAAAAACACGAAGGCCTGGTGTTCGCGATTGCCTTTGAGTCGGTGATCAAGCTGATCGCCATCGGCGGTGTCGGCCTGTATGCACTCTATGGCGTGTTCGACGGCCCGCAACAGCTGGAACTGTGGCTGCTGCAAAACCAGACCGCCCTCGCCGCCCTGCACACACCGTTGCAGGAAGGCCCATGGCGCACGCTGTTGCTGGTGTTCTTCGCCTCGGCGATTGTGATGCCGCACATGTACCACATGACGTTTACCGAAAACCTCAACCCGCGCTCCCTGGTCAGCGCCAGCTGGGGCCTGCCGCTGTTCCTGTTGCTGATGAGCCTGGCGGTGCCGTTGATTCTATGGGCCGGCCTCAAGCTGGGGGCGACCACCAACCCGGAATACTTCACCCTCGGCGTCGGCATTGCCGCCAATAGCAAATCCCTGGCGTTGCTGGCTTACGTCGGCGGTTTGTCAGCGGCCAGTGGCTTAATCATCGTCACCACGCTGGCACTGTCGGGCATGGCGCTCAATCACTTGGTGCTGCCGCTGTATCAGCCGCCGGCCGAAGGCAACATTTACCGCTGGCTGAAATGGACTCGCCGCGCGCTGATCGTCGCAATCATCATGGCCGGCTATGGTTTCTACCTGCTGCTGGGCGCCGGGCAAGACTTGGCCAACCTCGGCATCGTCGCGTTCGTCGCCACCTTGCAGTTCCTGCCGGGCGTGTTGTCGGTGCTGTACTGGCCGACGGCCAATCGCCGTGGGTTTATCGCCGGGCTGCTGGCGGGGATTCTGGTGTGGATCGTCACCATGCTGCTGCCGCTGGTCGGTAACTTGCAGGGCTTCTACATTCCGTTGCTGAACATGATTTACGTGCTCGATGACACCAGCTGGCACATGGCGGCCATCGCCTCGCTGGCGGCCAACGTGCTGATGTTCACCCTGATCTCGTTGTTCACCAACGCCAGCCCCGAAGAAACCAGCGCCGCCGAAGCCTGCGCAGTGGACAACGTGCGCCGCCCGCAACGCCGCGAACTGCATGCTGCCTCGCCCCAGGAATTCGCCACGCAACTGGCCAAGCCGTTGGGCGCCAAGGCTGCGCAGAAGGAAGTCGAGCAGGCGCTGCGCGATCTGTACCTGCCGTTCGACGAGCGCCGCCCGTACGCCCTGCGCCGCTTGCGCGACCGCATCGAGGCCAACCTGTCCGGGTTGATGGGGCCGAGCGTGTCCCAGGACATGGTCGAAACCTTCCTGCCCTATAAGGCCGGCGGCGAAAACTACGTGACCGAAGATATCCATTTCATCGAGAGCCGGCTGGAGGACTACCACTCACGCCTCACCGGCCTTGCCGCCGAACTCGATGCGCTGCGCCGTTACCACCGCCAAACCCTGCAAGAATTACCGATGGGCGTGTGTTCCCTGGCCAAGGATCAAGAGATCCTGATGTGGAACAAGGCCATGGAAGAACTGACCGGCATCGCGGCGCAGCGCGTGGTGGGCTCACGCCTGAACACCCTGGGCGACCCATGGAAAGAACTGCTGCAAGGCTTTATCAACCTGCCCGACGAGCATTTGCACAAGCAGCACCTGGCGCTCGACGGCCAGACCCGCTGGCTCAACCTGCACAAAGCCGCCATCGACGAGCCGCTGGCGCCCGGTAACAGCGGCCTGGTGCTGCTGGTTGAAGACTTGACCGACACGCAAATGCTCGAAGACAAGCTGGTGCACTCCGAGCGACTGGCCAGCATTGGCCGTCTGGCGGCGGGCGTGGCCCACGAAATTGGCAACCCGATCACCGGTATCGCGTGCCTGGCGCAGAACCTGCGCGAGGAGCGCGAAGAAGACGGCGAAATCACCGAAATCAGCGGGCAGATCCTCGAACAGACCAAGCGCGTTTCGCGCATCGTGCAATCGCTGATGAGCTTCGCCCATTCCGGCGCCCATCAGAATCAGGACGAAGCGGTGTGTCTGGCCGAAGTGGCGCAGGATGCCATTGGGCTACTGGCCTTGAACCGGCGCAATTTCGAAGTACAGTTCTTCAATCTGTGCGACCCGGACCACTGGGTCGACGGCGATTCCCAACGCTTGGCGCAGGTGCTGATCAACCTGCTGTCCAACGCCCGCGACGCCTCCCCGCCGCACAGCGCGGTACGCGTCAAGAGCGAGGCTTTCGAGCACACGGTCGATCTGATCGTGGAAGACGAAGGCAGCGGTATTCCACAGAACATCATGGACCGATTGTTCGAACCTTTCTTCACCACCAAGGACCCCGGTGAAGGTACCGGTCTGGGCCTTGCACTGGTCTATTCCATCGTTGAAGAGCATTATGGACAAATCACCATCGACAGCCCGGCTGACACCGAAAGCCAACGCGGCACCCGTATTCGGGTGACCTTGCCGCGTCATGTCGAAGCGACGTCCGCTGTGAACTGAGACCGTCGAGAGAATTGAATCAATGCCGCACATTTTGATCGTCGAAGACGAAACAATTATCCGCTCTGCCTTGCGTCGCCTGCTTGAACGTAATCAGTACCAGGTCAGCGAAGCCGGCTCGGTGCAGGAAGCCCAAGAGCGATTCAGCATTCCCACGTTCGACCTGATTGTCAGCGACCTGCGCCTGCCGGGCGCGCCCGGTACCGAGCTGATCAAGCTTGGCCAGGGCACCCCGGTGCTGATCATGACCAGCTACGCCAGCCTGCGCTCGGCAGTGGACTCGATGAAGATGGGCGCGGTGGACTACATCGCCAAGCCTTTCGACCACGACGAAATGCTCCAGGCCGTGGCCCGCATTCTGCGCGACCGTCAGTCGGCCAGCAGCGCGCCCGCCGAACAGCGCCCCGCCGGCAAGGCTGCCAATGGTGCGGATAAGCCAGGCGTCGACAACAGCAATGGCGAGATCGGCATCATCGGCTCCTGCCCGCCCATGCAGGATCTTTACAGCAAGATCCGCAAAGTGGCGCCCACCGACTCCAATGTATTGATCCAGGGCGAGTCGGGCACCGGTAAAGAACTGGTGGCCCGCGCCCTGCACAACCTGTCCAAGCGCGCCAAGGCACCGATGATTTCGGTGAACTGCGCAGCGATCCCCGAATCCCTGATCGAGTCCGAACTGTTCGGCCACGAAAAAGGCGCGTTTACCGGCGCCAGCGCCGGGCGTGCGGGCCTGGTGGAAGCAGCGGACGGCGGCACGTTATTTCTCGACGAAATCGGCGAGCTACCCCTGGAAGCCCAGGCGCGCTTGCTGCGCGTGTTGCAGGAAGGCGAGATTCGCCGCGTAGGCTCGGTGCAATCACAGAAGGTCGATGTTCGCCTGATCGCAGCGACCCACCGTGACCTCAAGAGCTTGGCCAAGATCGGCCAGTTCCGTGAAGACTTGTATTACCGCCTGCACGTGATCGCCCTCAAGTTGCCGGCCCTGCGTGAGCGCGGCGCCGACGTCAACGAGATCGCCAGTGCCTTTCTGCTGCGCCAGAGCGCGCGCATCAACCGCACCGATCTCAAGTTCGCACCGGACGCTGAGCAGGCGATTCGGCATTACTCGTGGCCGGGTAACGTGCGGGAACTGGAGAATGCGGTCGAGCGAGCGGTGATCCTGTCGGAGAGCCCGGAAATTTCCGCCGAGCTGCTGGGCATCGATATCGAGCTCAGTGACCTGGAAGACGACGACTTCATCGGCCTGGCCCCACAACAGGGCGGTAGCAATACCAGCCATGAGCCGACGGAAGATTTGTCATTGGAAGATTACTTCCAGCACTTCGTCCTTGAGCATCAGGACCACATGACCGAGACCGAACTGGCTCGCAAGCTGGGCGTGAGCCGCAAGTGCCTGTGGGAACGGCGCCAGCGCCTGGGTATTCCACGGCGCAAGACCGGGGTGGCCAGCGAAAGTTGAGGGTGTGCCCCCACAGGTAACACTCTCAGATGTGAAAAAACTGTTACCGCTGCTTTTTCGCGTAACAAAAGCCGGGGCTTACGGTAACGAAGCCCCGGCTTTTTTTGGCCTTCAAAAAACCCGAAACCACCTCAACCCCCCGATTTTGCTGGGCGGCACAAAAGTTGGCACGCACCCTGCTATATGCTTAGTACAAAAACAATAACAAGCTCAGTACCAGACAATAAAAATAAGACGAATCGACTCACGCATAATAAAAACAACACGGCGGAGGCGCAGCTAACTGATTCTTTTGGAGAGGCGTTGCATTTGGGGCTTGCCCCGCAACCAGGCCGAGAACAACAAAAACTGCCCTAAGGCAGAGCCTGAACTGGTTGGATCGTAGATCAGCAACACAGCGACCAAAGCAATCCGTTTGCTCTTGACTCCCGATTGGGAGTGTCATGAAGGTAAAACTTCACGGCGAGGGCGATCAACAAAAACAAGAAGCCCGCAATCAATAATAAAAATAGAGCACGCAACTACTTCTGGGGGAGCTTCGGCTCCCCTTGTAGTTTCCGCAATTTGGTACCTGCCAATCCTTCTTTTAAGCTTCTGGCTCAAGCCTTGCAGCTTGTTCCTACACCATCCCCCGACTAAATGCTAGAATCCCGGCCCATCATGCGGTCATTCTTCGTTATGGCCGAACATTCCTTCAAACAGTGCATCCCATGCTGAAGAAGTTGTTCCAGTCATTCCGTTCCCCCTTGCGTCGTACGCAACACATTCGCAGCACGCCTGAAGTGCTTAACAGCAATCAGCATTCATTGCAGCGCGCTCAATTCAGCCGTTATGCAGTGAACATCGTCGAACGTTTGCAGAACGCCGGCTACCAGGCTTACCTGGTGGGTGGTTGCGTGCGCGACATGTTGCTTAATATCACGCCCAAGGATTTCGACGTCGCCACCAGCGCCACGCCCGAACAAGTGCGTGCCGAATTTCGCAATGCGCGAATCATCGGTCGCCGCTTCAAATTGGTGCACATCCACTTTGGACGCGAAATCATCGAGGTCGCGACCTTCCGCGCCGGCCACCCGCAAAACGATGAAGAGGAAGACACCAACCAGTCTTCCCGCAACGAGAGCGGGCGCATCCTGCGCGACAACGTTTACGGCACCTTGGAAGAAGACGCGCAACGCCGCGACTTCACCATCAATGCCTTGTATTACGACCCGGTCAGCGAGCGCATCCTCGATTACGCCAATGGCGTACACGACATTCGCAACAACCTGATCCGCTTGATCGGCGACCCGACGCAGCGCTACCAGGAAGACCCGGTGCGCATGCTGCGAGCGGTGCGTTTCGCCGCCAAGCTGAACTTCGGTATCGAGAAACACACTGCCGCGCCGATTCGTGAGCTGGCGCCGATGCTGCGGGAAATTCCTTCAGCGCGCCTGTTTGAAGAAGTGCTCAAGCTGTTCCTCTCGGGGTATGCCGCCGACACCTTCGAAATGCTGGTGGACCTGCAGTTGTTCGACCCATTGTTCCCGGCCAGCGCCGAGGCATTGGAATACAACCCGACCTACACGCACACGCTGATCAGCGAAGCCTTGATCAACACAGACTTGCGCATCAAACAGAACAAACCGGTGACCCCGGCGTTCCTGTTTGCCGCCTTGTTGTGGCCAGCGCTTCCAAAACGCGTAATGCGCCTGCAGGACCGTGGCATGCCTGCGATTCCGGCCATGCAGGAAGCCGCACACGAGCTGATCGCCGAGCAGTGCCAGCGCATCGCTATCCCGAAACGCTTCACCATGCCGATCCGCGAGATCTGGGACATGCAGGAGCGCCTGCCACGCCGCAGCGGCAAACGCGCCGACCTGCTACTGGACAACCCGCGCTTCCGTGCCGGCTACGACTTCCTGCTGCTGCGCGAAAGCGCCGGCGAGCAGACCGACGGCCTGGGCGAATGGTGGACCGATTACCAGGACGCCAATGACAGCCAACGCCGCGACATGATTCGTGACCTCGGCAGCAAAGGCGATGGCGCCGGCGATGGGCCGAAGAAACGTCGTCGCAGTTCCAGCAAGCGCAAACGCACGTCTGCCGATGCCTCGGGCGCCGCAGGCGAATAAACGTGGAACGTATCTACATCGGCATGGGCAGCAACCTGGCTGCCCCGGACCAGCAATTGCGCAGCGCCGCCCAGGCGCTGGCATTGCTGCCCGGCACCACCCTCGCAGGCGTGTCCGCCTTCTATAAAAGTGATTCGCTGCTCCCGGGCCAACCGCGCTACACCAATGCGGTCGCGGCCCTGGACAGCAACCTCGCGCCACTGGCACTGCTCGATGCGCTGCAAGCCATCGAGAACGACCAGGGCCGCGAGCGCCTCGAGCGTTGGGGCCCGCGTACTTTGGACCTGGATATCCTGCTGTTTGGCGATCGCTTGATCGACGAGCCACGCCTGACGGTGCCTCACTATCAGATGCACTTACGCGCGTTTGTGTTGTACCCGCTGGCTGAGCTGGCGCCGGCCGACCTGCAGTTGCCCGACGGCCGTACGCTCAAAGCGCTGCTGACGGTCTGCCCGTTTGTCGGGCTGGAACGCCTCCCTAAAGTCTGATCCGGTCCGGTGGGAGCTGGCGTGCCTGCGATAGCATGACTGCCGAACCGAGTCGCCTGCATTGCAGGCAAGCCAGCGCCCACCCGTAACAGCGGTAACACCGCACTCGTAACAATGCGGTAACACATCCAATTGACTTACCGAGCCCTCATCACGACTATAGGCGTCCCGCTGCCGCCAACCCGGCGCTGAAGGGCGCAATCCAGGCCTTATAAGCACTGCTCTCAAGACAGTGCGCCTGTATAAACGAAGACTCACGCGCGTTACTCGCTGTTTCCAAGCGCCTGAACGAGGACCCTTTTCATGCCAGACATTACCCTGACCACCTTGCAGAGCCTCAAGCTCAAAGGTGAAAAAATCGCCATGCTGACCTGCTATGACGCCACCTTCGCCCAGGCCTGTTGCCAGGCCGGCGTCGAGGTGCTGCTGGTGGGTGACTCCCTCGGCATGGTTTTGCAAGGGAATGACAGCACCCTGCCCGTCACCACTGATGAACTCGCCTACCACACGGCCAGCGTCAAGCGCGGTAACGACGGCGCCTTCATCATCGCTGACCTGCCGTTCATGGGTTACGCCACCCTCGAACAGACCTTTCAAAACGCCGGCAAACTGATGCAAGCCGGTGCGCACATGATCAAAGTCGAAGGTGCCGTGTGGCTCGCCGAGCCGATCCGTTTGCTGGCTGAGCGCGGTGTGCCGGTGTGTGCGCACATGGGCCTGACACCGCAGTCGGTGAACATCCTCGGCGGCTACAAAGTACAAGGCCGTAATGAAGCCCAGGCGCGCCAGATGCGTGCGGATGCCATCGCCCTGGAACAAGCCGGGGCTGCGATGATCGTGCTGGAGTGCGTGCCGAGCGAACTGGCTGCTGAGATCACGCAGGCCGTCAAAGTGCCGGTGATCGGCATTGGCGCAGGTGCCGATACCGATGGCCAGGTTCTGGTGTTGCACGACATGCTCGGCCTGTCGCTGACCGGCCGTGCGCCGAAATTCGTGAAGAACTTCATGGCCGGCCAAGAGAGTATCCAGGCCGCGTTGAGCGCTTACGTCAACGAAGTCAAAGCCGTTACTTTCCCAAGCGCTGAACACGGATTCTCTGCATGAACACCGTTAAAACCGTACGAGAACTGCGCGCCGCCGTCGCCCACGCGCGCAGCGCCGGCAAACGCATCGGCTTTGTGCCCACGATGGGCAACCTGCACAGCGGTCACGCCACGTTGGTGACCAAGGCCGCGCAGCAGTCGGATTTTGTGGTGGCGAGCATCTTCGTCAACCCGCTGCAATTCGGCGCAGGCGAAGATTTGGACAAGTACCCTCGCACGCTGGCGGCGGATCAGGAAAAGCTGCTGCAAGCCGGTTGCAACCTGCTGTTCGCGCCGACCGTCGAAGAAATGTACCCCGGCGGCATGACCGGCCAGACCCGCGTCAGTGTTCCGCAACTGTCCGAAGGCCTATGCGGCGCCAGCCGCCCCGGGCACTTCGAAGGCGTGGCCACAGTGGTGAGCAAGCTGTTCAATATGGTCCAGCCGGACATGGCCGTGTTTGGCCAGAAGGATTACCAGCAACTGGCGGTGATCCGCGCCATGGTGCATGACCTGAACATGCCGATCCAGATCATCGGCGAGCCGACCGTACGTGCCGCTGACGGCCTCGCGCTGTCATCGCGCAACGGCTACCTCACCGACGAGCAGCGTGCCATCGCCCCGGTGCTGTACCGCAGCCTCAGCCAGATTGCCGCGGCGATCAAAGCCGGTGACCACGATTTCGCCAAGCTGCGTGCCGAGCAAATCCAGCACATTGAAGCCGCCGGCTTGTGCATGGATTACCTCGAAGTGCGCCAAGGCGTGCATTTGCGCCCGGCCACGGCTGAGGATCGCGATGTGGTGATCCTGGTTGCAGCGTATCTGGGGGCGACTCGCCTGATCGATAACTTGCACCTGAACCTGGCCTGACCACCCCCGCCTTTTCTCATTGAAAAAACACCGCACCTGTTGCCCTCCCCGCTGTGCCGGTATAAAAAAGTACCGGCCACAGCGCAGACAAAGCCAAGACATATCGACACGCTAGGTTTAATGTAATCGCCCTGCGCCATTGTTGGCGCTGACCGGCACCCAACGCCTGATGAAAGACTGGACGTTCCGGATTTAGAAGTGTCCTAAAGGCAAGTCCCCGTAATAAAAAGGAAACCCGCAGCGATGGCGTATTACCGCACTCCTCATGACGTTACCGCTCTGCCCGCTTGGCAAGCGCTCAATAAACATCGCCAAGCCATGCAGGATTTCAGCATGCGCGACGCGTTCAATGCCGATCCCCAGCGCTTTTCCGAGTTCACCTTGAGCAGTTGCGGGCTTTTCCTCGATTACTCGAAAAACCTGATCACGACCGAAACCCGCGACCTGCTGGTAGGGCTGGCCAAGGAAGTCGACCTTAAAGCTGCGATCGACGCGCTCTACGCCGGCGAACCGGTCAACTCCTCCGAAGGCCGCCCGGCTCTGCACACCGCCTTGCGCCGCCCCGTGGGTGACAAGCTATCGGTCAACGGCGTGAACATCATGCCGGACGTGCACAAAGTGCTGAACCAGATCACCGACCTCGTGGGCCGTATCCACGATGGCCTGTGGCGTGGCTACACCGAGAAGCCGATCACTGACGTGGTGAACATCGGCATCGGTGGCTCGTTCCTCGGCCCGGAGCTGGTCTCTGAGGCACTGTTGTCCTACGCCCATAAAGGCGTGCGCTGCCACTACTTGGCGAACATCGACGGCAGCGAATTCCACGAGCTGACCATGAAGTTGCGCGCCGAGACCACGCTGTTTATCGTCTCGTCGAAATCCTTCAACACCCTGGAAACCCTGAAAAACGCCCAGGCAGCCCGCGCCTGGTACTTGGCCCAAGGTGGCTCGGAAGCCGAGCTTTACCGCCACTTCATCGCCGTATCGAGTAACAACGCGGCAGCTGTGGCCTTCGGTATCCGCGAAGAAAACATCTTCCCGATGTGGGATTGGGTCGGCGGCCGTTACTCGCTGTGGTCGGCCATCGGCTTGCCAATCGCCCTGGCCATCGGCATGTCCAACTTCAAGGAACTGCTGTCCGGTGCCTACACCATGGACCAGCATTTCCAAAACGCCCCGTTTGAACAGAACATGCCCGTGCTGCTGGGCCTGCTGGGCGTGTGGTACGGCAACTTTTGGGGTGCGCAGAGCCATGCGATCCTGCCGTACGACCATTACCTGCGTAACATCACCAAGCACTTGCAACAGCTGGACATGGAATCCAACGGCAAGAGCGTGCGCCAGGACGGCACGCCAGTGTCCACCGACACCGGCCCGGTCATCTGGGGCGGCGTCGGCTGCAACGGTCAGCACGCCTACCACCAGTTGCTGCACCAAGGGACCCAACTGATCCCAGCCGACTTCATCGTGCCGATCGTCAGCTTTAACCCGGTGTCCGACCACCACCAGTGGCTGTACGCCAACTGCCTGTCCCAAAGCCAGGCACTGATGCTCGGCAAGACCCGCAGCGAAGCCGAAGCCGAACTGCGCGAGAAAGGCCTGGCGGAAGCCGAAGTGCAGAAACTGGCCCCGCACAAGGTGATCCCGGGCAACCGCCCGAGCAACACCCTTGTGGTGGAGCGCATCAGCCCACGTCGCCTCGGCGCACTGGTGGCCATGTATGAGCACAAGGTGTTCGTGCAAAGCGTGATCTGGGGCATCAACGCCTTTGACCAATGGGGCGTTGAGCTGGGCAAGGAGCTGGGCAAGGGCGTTTACAACCGCCTGACCGGCGCCGAAGAAACCCTGGCTGACGATGCGTCGACCCAAGGCCTGATCAACTACTTCCGCGGTCGTCACCGCGGCTGAAGCCGGTACACCAAGGCCAACGTCCGTTTGGACGTTGGCCTTGAACCCTCTCCCCACAGCGTGCATCTTTATGCCTTGTCCCGAAAACAAGAATAAGGACCGCTCATGTTCGATATCAGCACGTTTCCCGCCGCCGATGCCGTCCGCCTTGCCGCGCAGCTCAGTCAAGCCGAGTACCAGCGCCTCTATCGCCAATCCATTGAGCAACCTGACACCTTCTGGGCCGAACAGGCCAAGGGCTTTCTCGACTGGATAACACCCTGGCACACCGTCCAACAGTCAGACATCAAGACTGGCGCCGCCCAATGGTTTGCCGGCGGTCAACTCAACGTCAGTTACAACTGCATTGACCGTCACCTGGCGCAACGCGCCGATCAGCCGGCCTTCATCTGGGAAGGCGATGATCCTGCAAAATCTTCCAAAATCTCCTACCGCCAACTGCACCAAAACGTCAGCCGCCTGGCCAATGTGCTGAAAAGCCGTGGCGTAAAGAAAGGCGACCGAGTGTGCATCTACATGCCGATGATCCCGGAAGCGGCCTACGCGATGCTGGCCTGTACGCGAATTGGCGCGGTGCACTCGGTGGTGTTTGGTGGGTTCTCACCGGACGCCCTGCGCGACCGCATTCTCGACGCCGACTGTCGCACCGTGATCACTGCCGATGAAGGCGTGCGCGGCGGCAAGCCGGTGGCGTTGAAAAAGAATGTCGACAAGGCCCTGGCCAGTTGCCCGAACGTCAGCACGGTGCTGGTGGTGCAACGCACGGGGGCCGACCTTATCTGGGTCAAAGACCGCGACCTCAACTACCAGCAAGCCCTGGACGCCGCCAGCGACGACTGCCCGCCCGAGCCGATGGACGCCGAAGACCCGCTGTTTATACTCTACACGTCCGGCAGCACCGGCAAACCCAAAGGTGTGCTGCACACCACCGGCGGCTACCTGCTGCAGGCGGCGATGACCTTCAAGTACGTGCTCGATTACCGTGACGGCGAAGTGTTCTGGTGCACCGCCGATGTGGGCTGGGTCACCGGCCACAGCTACATCGTGTATGGCCCGCTGGCCAATGGCGCTACCTCGCTGATGTTCGAAGGCGTACCGAGCTACCCGGACAGCTCGCGCTTCTGGCAAGTGATCGATAAACATCAGGTGAATATCTTCTACACCGCGCCCACCGCGCTGCGCGCCTTGATGCGTGAGGGCCACGGGCCGCTGCAGAACACGTCCCGCGCCAGCCTGCGTTTGCTGGGTAGCGTCGGCGAGCCGATCAACCCGGAAGCCTGGGACTGGTACTTCAACGCCGTGGGCGAACAACGCTGCCCGATTGTCGATACCTGGTGGCAGACCGAAACCGGCGGCATCATGCTCAGCCCACTGGTCAGCGCCCAGCGTATCAAACCAGGCTGCGCGACCCAGCCGATGTTTGGCGTACAGCCCGTGCTGCTGGATGAGCAAGGCAAGGAAATCAGCGGTGCCGGCAGTGGCGTGCTGGTGATCAAAGCCAGCTGGCCGGGCCAGATTCGCAGCATCTACGGCGACCCGCAGCGCATGATCGACACGTATTTCAAACCCTACCCCGGCTACTACTTCACCGGCGACGGCGCACGGCGCGATGAAGACGGCGACTACTGGATCACCGGGCGCATCGATGATGTGATCAACGTCTCGGGCCACCGTATCGGCACCGCCGAGGTCGAAAGCGCGCTGGTGCTGCATGATCAGGTGGCCGAGGCTGCCGTGGTCGGCTATCCCCACGACGTCAAAGGCCAGGGGATTTATGCCTTCGTCACGCCAATGAATGGCGTCGAGCCCAGCGATGAGCTGAAAAAACACCTGCTGGCGCTGGTGAGCAAGGAAATCGGCAGCTTTGCCAAGCCGGAACTGATCCAATGGGCACCCGCCCTGCCGAAAACCCGCTCAGGCAAGATCATGCGGCGGATTTTGCGCAAGATCGCCTGCAACGAACTGGACAGCCTGGGTGATACCTCGACCCTGGCCGACCCCAGCGTGGTAGACGGGCTGATCGACAAACGCCTGAACCGCTAGGAACCTCTGAAGTCGCCATGGAATTTATCCGCAGCCGTATCGAAACCCAGTTGATGAGCCTTACCGGCTTGTCACTGGGCCAGCTGGACCTGGAAAACCCCAAGGGCGATCCCGGCCTGTTCGGGCCGGACTCGGTCAGTTGGCAAGTGCATGGCGACTTCAGCAGCATGCTCATTGGCGGCATCAGCGCCTTGATGCTGCAAGCCTTGCACCCGCTGGCCCTGGCCGGCGTGTGGGACCACTCCAATTTTCGCCAGGACATGCTCGGGCGCTTGCGGCGCACCTCGCAGTTTATTTCCGGCACCACCTTCGGTTCGCGCAAAGACGCCGAATGGCTGATCGAAAAAGTGCGCACCATCCACCTGCAAGTGACCGGGCATGCCCCGGACGGGCGGCCTTACGCGGCCAGCGATCCGGAACTGCTGACGTGGGTGCACGTGGCGGAGGTCAGCAACTTTCTGGCGTCGCACCTGCGCTATTGCAACCCGGGTCTTTCGGGCCGGGACCAGGACCGTTACTACAGTGAAATCGCCTTGGTCGCCGAGCGCTTGGGCGCTCGGCATGTTCCGCGTTCACGGCAGGAAGTTTCGGATTACCTGGCACGCATTCGTCCGCAACTGCTGTGCGACGAGCGCAGCCGCGAAGTGCTGCGCCTGCTGCTCAATGCACCCGCACCCAGCACCTTGGCCAAACCCTTTGGCAGCTTGATGATGCAGGCCGGGATCGACCTGCTGCCAGACTGGGCAAGCAGCCTGCTCGAACAGCACCAGAGCCCGTTGCAGCGCCAGCTGATCCGCGCCGGGGTCAAGCGCAGTGCACCGTTGCTGCGCTGGGCGATGCGCAATGGTTCGGTGCAGCGCGCCCATCGGCGAATGGGGCTGATGTAGGCGGCGGCTCATAGCTGTTAAACTCCGCGCCCATATTGACTCGCAAGCAAGGCGCGCTCCATGACTCCCTTGAATCAGGCGCTGCGCGCCGCCCTCGATCAACGCCAAGACCTGATCAACACGCTGCATGCCCAGGGCACCGACTGCTACCGGCTGTTCCACGGCAGCCAGGAAGGCGCCGGCGGCTTGACCATTGACCGTTATGGCCCGCAACTGCTGGTGCAGAGTTTTCACCAGTCCCTGGAAACAGCCGAGCTGTTGAACCTGCATGAACTGATCAACCAGTTCATGGGCCTGGAATTGCTGCTGGTGTACAACGACCGCTCGCGTGGCAATTCGCGGATCGACCGTGAAGACACGGTGTACCGCGCCCAACCGGCGGCACTGGAAGACTTGGTCGGCCACGAATGGGGCCTCAATTACCGCGTGCGCGGGCGCCATGCTGGGCAGGACCCGCTGCTGTTTCTCGACCTGCGCAACACCCGTGGCTGGGTCAAGGAACACAGCGCCGGCAAACGTGTGCTCAACCTGTTTGCCTACACCTGTGGCGTGGGCCTGAGCGCGGCAGCCGGTGGCGCCCGCGAGGTGTGCAACCTGGACTTCGCCGAGGGCAACCTGGCGGTGGGCCGCGAAAACGGTGTGCTCAACCCACAATTGCCGACCATGGGTTTCGTGCAATCCGACTACTTTCCGGCGATTCGCCAACTGGCGGGCTTGCCGATCACTCAGCGCCGCGGCCACAAGCTGCCGAGCTATCCGCGCCTTGAGCAACGCCAATATGACCTGGTGCTGCTCGACCCACCGGCCTGGGCCAAGAGCGCGTTCGGCACCGTCGACCTGCTGCGCGACTACCAGAGCCTGCTCAAGCCTGCACTGCTCGCTACCGCCGACAATGGCGTGCTGATTTGCTGCAACAACTTGGCGAAAGTCAGCATGGATGATTGGCGCGAACAGGTGCTGCGTTGCGCCGAAAAAGCCGGGCGCCCGGTACGCGACTGGCAAATCATGGCGCCGGGAGCCGACTTCCCGTCTCAGGATCAGCAGCCGCCTCTGAAAACCCTGATCCTTCAGTTGTAGTACTTTTCCCAAGCAGCCCGGTACTTCGGAACCGAAATCCCGTGCCATACTCCAAGGCACTCTTGTTCTACATAGATGGCGTCACTCATGCCCAAAGGATTGATCCGCGCCGCTGGCGCCTTGTTGACCGCCCTGGCTCTGTACAGCTTGCTGGGCTTTCTGATTCTGCCGGGCATCGCCCTTCGCATTGCCAACCAACAGTTGGCCAATTACGCCACGGTGCCGGCACGCATCGAGCGAATCGAGCTCAACCCGTTCAGCCTGGAAGTTACGGCATGGGGCTTGAAGATCGGCGAACCGGGCAAGGAGCAGGTGGGTTTCGAGCGTCTCTACGCCAACCTGCAGATCGATAGTCTCTGGACCCGTGCGCTGCACCTGGCCGATGTGCAGCTGGACCAGCCCAAGACCGAGCTGCTGTTCGACAAGTCCGGCCAACTGAACCTTGCGCAGTTGTTCAAGCTGCCGCCGAGCGAGCCCACGCCGACTGACCCTAACGCCAAGCCGTTCCCGCTGCGCATCGACAGCATCAAGCTGGCTGGCGGCTATGTGCACTTTCAAGATTTGCGCCCCAGCGAACCGATCGAATTCCTTTACGACAAACTCGACTTTGAGCTGAAAAACCTCAGCACGCTGCCGGAAGACAATGCCAACATGACCTTGGTGGCCGCCGGCCCTCAAGGTGGGCAGATCGACTGGAAAGGCAATTTCAGCCTGATACCGATCACCTCAGAGGGCACGCTGAAAGTCACCGATGGCAAGATGAAAGCCTGGTGGCCATACGTGCGAGACGCGTTGCCATTGGTGCTGGAAGATGGCGTGCTGAATTTCAGCACCGACTACAAATTCAGCCTGGCCAAAGAAACCGAACTGAACCTGACCAACACCGCCGCCAGCATCGCGCCGTTTGCAATCAAGGCAACGGATGGCCGCCCATTGGTGCGCCTGGAACGCCTGGACGTCAGCGAAACCACGGTGGACCTGGCCAAGCAGCAGGTAGTGGTCGGCAAGATTCGCAGCAACAAGCTGGAAACCTGGGCCGCCCGCGAAGCCGATGGGCAGTTGGACTGGCAGAAACTGTTCGCCAGCCAACCGAGCAAACCGGCCAAGGCGCCGGAACCTGCCACCGCACCGGCGACAGCCGACTCGCCAAAGGCGCAGCCAACAGCACCCAGCAAACCTTGGCAAGTGCTGCTCAAGGATGTGCAACTGCGTAACTATCAGGTGCACCTGGCGGACCGCCAGGTCAAACCTGCGGTAGCGCTGGAGCTGGGCCCGTTGAATGTCGACGTGCAGAACTTCGACAGCCTGAACCAAAGCCCCTTTACCTTGAAAGTCGATACCGGCCTGGGCAAGCAAGGCAAGATCCAGGCAACCGGCCAGGTCAACCTCAACCCGGTCAGCGCCAAACTCAAAGTGAATACCCAGGACATCGACCTGCGGGTCGCCCAGTCCTATATCAGCCCGTTCATTCGCTTGGAACTGCGCAGCGGCATGCTCGGCAGTAACTTGGATGTGAACCTTAAAAGCACTGAGCCATTGGCGCTCCAGATCACCGGCCGCGCTCAGGTCGATCAGTTACACACTCTGGACACCCTCAAGACCCGCGACTTCCTCAAATGGCAGCGCCTGGTGCTGGAAGGTGTGAACTATCAGCACGGCGACAGCCTGTCGATCGACAAGGTCAACCTGCTGCAGCCGTACGCGCGTTTCATGATCAACGATGACCGCACCACCAACATCGACGACTTGCTGATCCCGCAGCCCGCCGACAGTGGCGCCAAATCAGCGGCCAAGCCCGCGGCGAGTAAAGACAAGCCGTTGGGCATTCATATCGGCCAGATCGCGATCAATGACGGCTCGGCCAACTTCGCCGACTTCAGCCTCACACCCAACTTCGCCACGGCCATCCAGCAGCTCAACGGGCAGATCGGCACTATTGACAGTCGCCAGGCCAAACCGGCCACCGTCGATATCAAGGGCAAGGTGGATCGCTATGCGCCAGTGACCATCAAGGGCAGCGTGAACCCGTTTGATCCGATGGCGGCGCTGGATATCGCCACCAGCTTCAAGCGCGTCGAGCTGACCACATTGACGCCGTACTCCGGCAAGTTCGCCGGGTTCCGCATCCGCAAGGGCCGCCTTAATCTCGACCTGCACTATGTGATCACCAAGGGCCAGTTGAAGGCTGAAAACAAAGTGGTGGTTGAACAGCTGCAACTGGGTGAGAAAGTCGACAGCGCCGATGCCGTGGACTTGCCAATTCGCCTGGCAATCGCCCTGCTCAAGGACTCTGACGGCAAGATCTCCATCGAGCTGCCGGTGACGGGCGACCTGAACAACCCGCAATTCAGCGTGATGCCGATTGTGTGGCAGACCCTGCGTAACCTAGTGGTGCGCGCGGCGACGGCGCCGTTCAAGTTTATCGGCGGGCTGGTGACTGGCGGGGGCTCTGAAGACCTGGGCAATGTGTCGTTCGCGGCAGGCTCCAGCGAATTGAACAAAGACGCCGAAGGCGCGCTGAACACCCTGGCCAAGGCGCTGAAAGAGCGCCCTACCCTGCGCTTGGAAATCGAAGGCACGGCCGCTGCCAGCAGTGACGGGCCGTTCCTCGCCGCAGAACGTCTGGAACGTGAATACCAATATAACTACTACAAGATACTCCAGCGCCGTGGCGATAAAGTCCCGGCCCAGGCTTCGTTGCTTGTCGTACCGGAGAAGGAAAAGGCGCCGCTGCTTGAAGGCATCTACCGTACACGCCTGAAACAACAACCACCGGCCGAATGGAAAGACCTGGGCAGCGATGATCGCACTGCGAAGCTGCGTGATGGGTTGATCAAGTTCTGGGGCGCCAGTGACGTCTTGCTGCGCCAACTGGGGCAAGACCGTGCCAGTGCCATCAAGGACTACCTGGTGGACAAAGGCCAGTTGGAAGATGACCGGGTGTACTTCATTGATGCCAACCTGGGGCAGGCGCAGAAGGATGGTCGGGTGGTGACGCCGATGCATCTGGATGCTGAGTAACACCTGAGCGGCACCATGCAAATGTGGGAGCTGGCTTGCCTGCGATGCAGACACCTCGGTCATTCAGTTGAATCGAGGTGATGTTATCGCAGGCAAGCCAGCTCCCACGTTTGTTTTGGGTCGGCCTGGAGATTTTGTTTCTGCTCAGAATAGAACAGGCCCCGACACAAGTGCCGGGGCCTGTAATGACCACATCCGTGTGGTCGGTCGCATGAACTCCAGAGGTGCACCGGGTGGATATCTAACTCACCCTAAGCCGCCGCTTTACAGTTCAGACGAGACGTTAAGCGTTACTCTGCTTTCAGGCCATCGGCCGATACAGCTTTAACGCCTTTGATTTTCTTGGTGATATTTACCGCGGTAGTTTTCTGCGCTTCAGTCACTGCGACGGAAGAGGACAGGGACACTACACCTTTGTTGGTTTCGACTTTAATGTCGGTGCCAGGAATGCCTTTCTCGGTTACCAGGTCAGCTTTCACTTTGGTGGTAATCCAGGTATCAGAGGTAGCGCCTTTTGCGTCGGCTGCTGCGCCTTTGGTTTTGTCGATGTTGTCGGCCTTAGTTGCGCCACCAGCCAGCAGGCCGTCAGCGGAAACAGCGGTAACACCTTTGATTTTCTTGGTGATCGCTACGGCAGTGGCTTTCTGCGAGTCAGAGATAGCAACTGTCGAGGACAGCGAAACCACGCCTTTGTTGGTTTCAACCTTGATGTCCGAGCCAGGAATGCCTTTTTCAGTCAGCAGGTCAGCTTTGACTTTGGTGGTGATCCAAGTATCCGAAGTGGACTCTTTGGCTTTGGTCACTTCGCCAGCGGCCAGGGTCATTGGAGCTTGGGAAGTCTGAGCAAAGGCCACGTTAGCACCCATGGCCAGGGTCAGAGCGGTAGCAGTAGCGAGAGCGAACTTCTTCATACGAGTAACTCCTGTTTTATTGAAAGTCTGCAGTGGGTAAACCTTGATGCTGCAGCGTTAACAGGGATGTTGCAGACACTGTGCCAACTCACAGAGTTGAAATAAAACCTTTTAAAACAACGAGTTATGAAATATTAAAAAATCCGGAATCGTGCAACTTGCATGAAGAGGACCCTGCCTGCATGCAAGTTGCGGCTTTTGGGCTGGATTAAACGCCTGATTTTTCTGCATTTTCCCATCCCCATAAAAAAAGGACCCCGAA
>NZ_JBJGXU010000055.1:0-37556 GCF_045447305.1 Pseudomonas sp. D47
AAAACTGTAGCAACCTATGGACCATCGCTTAATGCGGCCCGCCTCGTTTGCAGCTTGCGGTCGCCTTCAATGCTAAAGTCCATGCCTCGATTTTGCTTTTCCCAAGGAAGCCGTTATGCCGGATGCGACGTCCCTCAGCGCTGGATTCATGGTGGTTCACGGCAACCGCCTGGACGAACTGCGCAGCCTGGTAGTCAGCTGGATGCGCCGTTATCCGCTCGCTCCCCTGGAAAACGAAATCGCCCTGGTGCAAAGCAACGGCATCGCCCAATGGCTGAAACTAGCCCTGGCCGAAGACCCGGAAGAGGGTGACACGGGCGGCTGCGGCATTGCTGCGGCCATCGATGTGCAGCTCCCCGGCAGTTTCATGTGGCAGCTCTATCGCATGGTCCTGGGCAAAGACGAGATCCCACCCAAGTCCCTGCTCGATAAAGCCCCACTGACCTGGCGCCTGATGCGCCTGCTCCCGGAGCTCATCGACCAACCGCATTTCGAGCCCCTGCAGCGCTTTCTCACCCACGACACTGACCTACGCAAACGCTATCAACTCGCCGAACGTCTGGCCGACTTGTTCGACCAATACCAGGTCTATCGCGCTGACTGGCTGGAAGACTGGGCCGCCGGCCGCCACCAACTGCGCAATGGTCGAGGTGAATCAAAACCCCTTAACCCCGCGAACTGCTGGCAGGCAGAACTATGGCGTGCACTGCTGTTGGACGTAGGTGAAGAGGGCATGGCCGAAAGCCGCGCCGGTGTTCACCAGCGCTTCATCGAACGCATCAATACCCTGGAGAAAGCCCCACCAGGCTTGCCGTCCCGAGTGATCGTTTTCGGCATTTCGTCACTGCCCGCGCAAGCCCTGGAAGCCCTCGCCGGCTTAGCAAGGTTCAGCCAAGTCTTGCTCTGTGTGCACAACCCTTGCCGCCACCATTGGTCCGACATCGTCGCCGACAAAGACCTGCTGCGTAACGAATACAAACGCCAAGCGCGCAAGGCTGGCATGCCGGTCGTCATCGACCCACAAACCCTGCACCAGCACGCACACCCGTTGCTCGCCGCCTGGGGCAAACAGGGCCGTGATTACATCAGCCTGCTGGACAGTTACGACGACCCCAACAGCTACCGCGCCGCCTTCCGCGACGGCCGCATCGACCTGTTCAGCGAAAGCGAGCCCACTACGCTGCTCAATCAGTTGCAGGACGACATTCTCGAACTGCGCCCACTCAACGAAACACGCGAGCTGTGGCCGGGCGTCGACCTCAATAACGACAGCTCCATCCGCTTCCATATCGCCCACAGCGCCCAACGCGAAGTGGAAATTCTCCACGACCAATTACTCCAGCGCTTCAGCGCCGATCCCACGCTGCGCCCGCGCGACATCATCGTCATGGTCCCCGACGTCGACAGCTACGCGCCGCACATTCGCGCCGTGTTTGGCCAGCTTGAGCGAAGCGACCCACGCTTTATCCCGTTCACTCTCACCGACCAAGGCCAGCGCGGCCGCGACCCTCTGCTGATCGCCGTCGAACACCTGCTCAAACTCCCCGACAGCCGCTTCCCCGTCAGCGAAATCCTCGACCTGCTCGACGTCCCCGCCCTGCGCGAACGTTTCGCTATCAAGGAACGCGATCTGCCTACGCTGCACCGCTGGATCGAAGGCGCAGGCATCCGTTGGGGCCTTAATGCCGAACAACGCGCCGGCCTCGGCCTTCCCCATGAGCTGGAACAAAACAGCTGGCGGTTCGGCCTGCGCCGCATGCTGCTGGGTTACGCCGTCGGCACCGGTGTCGCCTGCGACGGCATTGAACCCTACGACGAAATCGGCGGCCTTGACGCGGCCCTCATCGGCCCCCTGGTCTCGTTGCTCGATGCGCTAAACGACGCCCATCAAGCCCTGTCCCAACCGGCAGCCCCTCAAGCATGGGGCGAGCGCCTGCAACGCCTGATGCAACTGTTCTTCCTGCCCAGCAGCGAACACGACGACTACCTGCTGGGCCAACTCGAACAGCTCAGAGAAGACTGGCTGGAAACCTGTGAGTCCGTCGGCCTACAAGATGAGTTACCGCTCACCGTAGTTCGTGAAGCCTGGCTGGCCGGCTTGGACCAAGGCCGGCTGTCCCAGCGTTTTCTCGCTGGAGCTGTCAATTTCTGCACCCTGATGCCCATGCGCGCCATCCCGTTCAAACTCGTCTGCCTGCTCGGCATGAACGACGGCGACTACCCGCGCGCGCAACCGCCGCTGGACTTCGACCTGATGGGCAGCGACTACCGCCCCGGCGACCGTTCACGCCGCGAAGACGACCGCTACTTGCTGCTCGAAGCCCTGCTGTCCGCCCGCGACCAGCTCTACATCAGTTGGGTAGGCCGCAGCATCCGCGACAACAGCGAGCGTCCGGCCTCGGTACTGATCGGCCAACTACGCGACCATATCGCCAGTGGCTGGCATAACGCACACACAGAACAACCGCTGCTGGATGCGATGACCCAGGAACACCCGCTCCAACCGTTCAGTGCCCGCTACTTCCATGCAGGCGATCCGCTGTTCAGCTACGCACGCGAGTGGCAGTTGCTCCACGAAGCACCCGACGCTCTCTTAAAAGAAGACGAACTGGCGCAACACCAACAAGAAGAACCCTTGAGCCTCGGCCAGCTGCAGGACTTTCTGCGCAACCCGGTCAAACACTTCTTCAGCCAGCGACTGAAAGTGTTCTTCGAAGCCGCCGAAGTGCCGCTGGCCGATGAAGAACCCTTCGTGCTCGACGCGTTGCAACGCTACAGCCTCAGCGACAGCCTGCTGAACGCCGCACTGACCCAGCCCGACCACGTGGATCGAGCGCTCAACGCCCAAGCACTGCGCCTGCAAGGCAGCGGCTTGTTGCCGATGGTCGGTTTTGGCGAATGCCTGCGTAACGAACTGATCGAGCCACTGCCCGATCTGCTGCAGCGCTACCAACACTTATTGGCGCTCTGGCCCACGCCACAAACAACCGCCGAACCGATCAGTTTTGAGCATCAAGGCCTCCAGCTGGAAGGCTGGATCAGCGGCCTGCATCGGCGCAGTGATGGCGGATTGCTAAGTGTGACCACCATCCCCAACAGCATCGGCTCAATCAAGACGCGCAAGTGGCATCGCCTTATCCGCCCGTGGGTCAATCACGTGGTCGCCTGCGCCTGCGGCCTGCCGCTCAGCACCGGGTTGGTCGCCAGTGACGACACCTTGCTCCTGGCCCCGCTGGAAAAGTTCGCTGCCCAGGAAATCCTCGGCAACCTGCTGCTGGCCTGGCACACCGGCATGCGCAAACCACTCCCGGTTGCCGTCAAAACCGCCTTCGCCTGGCTTGGCCAAACCGACCCCGCCAAGGCCCAGGCCGCCGCCAGTAAAGCCTACGAAGGCGACGGCCTGACCACCGACGGCGAACGCCGCGAAACCCCGGCGCTCACCCGCCAGTTCCCTGACTACGCCACGCTCATCGCCAGCGAAGAATTCGAAGGCTGGGCCGAAACCCTGTATCGCCCGTTGATCAACGCCCCCTGGCGATCGCTCAGCAGTGAGGAGGCCAGCGCATGATCACTAAACCTTTGGCTCTGGCCTTCCCGCTCAAAGGCAGCCAGCTGATTGAAGCCAGCGCCGGCACCGGCAAGACCTTCACCATTTCCGCCCTGTATCTGCGCCTGGTGCTGGGCCACGGTGGTGATGAGTCTGGCTTCGGCCGCGAACTGTTGCCGCCGCAAATCCTGGTGGTGACCTTCACCGACGCCGCCACCAAAGAGCTGCGCGAACGCATCCGCATTCGTCTGGCCGAGGCCGCGCGCTTCTTCCGCGAAGAAATCGAGCAACCGGACACCCTGATCGCCGACCTGCGCGACGAATACCCACCCGAGCAATGGCCAGCCTGCGCCAATCGCCTGGACATCGCCGCCCAATGGATGGACGAGGCCGCCGTCTCGACCATCCACAGTTGGTGCCAGCGCATGCTGCGCGAACATGCGTTCGACAGTGGCAGCCTGTTCACCCAAACCCTGGAAACCGACCACAGCGACCTGCTCGGCGAAGTGCTGCGCGACTACTGGCGGCTGTTCTGCTACCCGATGCACGACGACGCGCTCAATTGGGTACGCAAAAATTGGAGTGGCCCCGCCGCGCTGATGCCGCGCGTGCGTGCGCTGTTCGGCAGCGAACGGCCTACCGACGAAAGCCGCGAGCCCGCCGAGCTGATCAACGCCTGCCTGCAAGAGCGCCGCCAAGCGCTGGTCACCCTCAAGGCGCCGTGGCAACAATGGGCCGTCGAGCTGCGCGACATCTGCCTGCAAGCCGTGGCCGCCAAAGCCGTCGATGGCCGCAAGATGCAAGCGCGTTACTTCGAGCCCTGGTTCGAAAAGATCAGCGCCTGGGCCGCTGACGAAACCGTTGAGCAACTGGACATCGGCACCGGCTTCACCCGCCTGACGCCCGACGGCATGGCCGAAGCCTGGAAGGGCGAGCCGCCGCGCCATCCCGGCATCGACGCCATGGCCCACCTCAAAGCCAGCCTCGACGCGTTGCCCACCCCCGACGCCGCCGTGTTGCAACACGCCGCCGGCTGGGTAGGTAAACGCTTCGAAGAAGAAAAACGCCGCCGTGCCGAAATGGGCTTCGACGACATGCTGATCCGCCTCAACGCCGCCCTGCAAACAGACGGCGGCGAGCGCCTGGCCAGTGTGATCCGCGAGCAGTTCCCGGTCGCCCTGATCGACGAATTCCAAGACACCGACCCGGTGCAATACAGCATCTTCGACAGCATCTACCGCATCGAAGAAAACCACCTCGACAGCGGCCTGTTCCTGATCGGCGACCCCAAGCAGGCGATCTACGCCTTCCGTGGCGCCGACATCTACACCTACCTGCGCGCTCGCCAGTCCACCACCGGCCGCCACCACACCTTGGGCACCAACTTCCGCTCCAGCCATGCGATGGTCGAGGCGGTGAACCACGTGTTCCAGCGCGCGGAAACCGGCCGTGGCGCATTCCTGTTTCGCGAGCCGAATGGCGATAACCCGGTGCCATTCCACTCGGTGCTGTCCCAAGGCCGCAAAGAGCAACTGCAAGTCGATGGCCACACGCTGCCGGCGATGCACCTCTGGCACCTGCCCACCGATCAACCGATTTCCAACGCGGTGTATCGCCAACAACTGGCCGCTGCCTGCGCCACGCACATTGTCGAGTTGCTCAATGGCGGACAGCAAGGCACGGCCGGCTTCGTAAAAGAACACAGCTTTAAAGGCGTACTGCCGTCAGACATCGCCATCCTCGTGCGCGACGGCAAGGAGGCCCAAGCCGTGCGCGCCGAGTTGGCCGCCCGTGGCGTGCGCAGTGTGTACCTGTCGGACAAAGACTCAGTCTTCGCCGCCCAGGAAGCCCACGACCTGCTGGCCTGGCTCAAGGCCTGCGCCGAGCCGGACGTCGAGCGCCCACTGCGCGCCGCGCTGGCCTGCGTCACCTTGAACCTGTCATTGCCGGAACTGGAGCGTCTGAACCAGGACGAATTGGCGTGGGAAACCCGCGTGATGCAGTTCCGTGGCTACCGCGCGATCTGGCGCAGCCAAGGCGTGCTGCCGATGCTGCGGCGGCTGCTGCACGATTTCAAACTGCCGCAAACCCTGATCGCCCGCAGTGACGGCGAACGTGTGCTGACCAACCTGTTGCACCTCAGCGAGCTGCTACAACAGGCCGCGTCGGAGTTGGACGGCGAACAGGCGCTGATCCGCCATCTGGCTGAGCACTTGGCGCTGTCGGGCCAGGCCGGTGAGGAGCAGATCCTGCGCCTGGAAAGTGATGAGCAACTGGTCAAGGTGGTGACCATCCACAAGTCCAAAGGCCTGGAATACGACTTGGTCTTCCTGCCGTTCATCTGCTCGGCCAAACCGGTGGATGGCAGCCGTTTGCCGCTGCATTACCACGACGAACACGGCAAATCCCAGGTCAGCCTGCGGCCCACCGCCGAGCTGATTGCCCAAGCCGACGATGAGCGCCTGGCCGAAGACCTGCGCTTGTTCTACGTCGCCCTCACACGCGCCAAACATGCGTGCTGGCTCGGCATTGCCGACCTCAAGCGCGGCAATAACAGCAGCTCGGTATTGCACCTGTCAGCCCTGGGTTACTTGCTCGGCGCCGGTGCATCGTTGGGCGAGTCCGCCGCACTGGCGCGCTGGTTGCTGGACCTGCAAGAAGGCTGCGCCGCCATCCACTACGCCCCCGTGCCCGACGCGCAAGACAGCCTGTTCCACCCGCCGCGCAACGAAGCCATCTTGCTCGCGCCGTTGCTGCCCAAGCGCAAGGCCGCTGAAAACTGGTGGATCGCCTCCTACAGTGCATTGCGCATTGGCGACAGCATGAGCGCCGCGCCCCTCGAAGCGCCGGAAAGCCCACAAGCCCAGAAGCTGTTCGACGACGAGCGCCTCGACCCTGATGCACCGCGCGAAGTGGCGGCGTCCGGCGGCGACATTCACCGTTTCCCACGCGGACCTAACCCCGGCACCTTCCTCCACGGCCTGCTGGAATGGGCGGGAGAGGAGGGTTTCAACGTCTCCCCCGAGGCCATCGCAAAAGCCGTGGGCGCGCGCTGTAATCGGCGCGACTGGGAAGGCTGGATCGTCACCCTCAGCGGTTGGCTGGGCCACCTGCTGCAAACGCCGCTGCCTGTGGATAACGATCGCGTCACCCTGAGCAGCCTGCAGCAGTACCAGATTGAAATGGAGTTCTGGTTCGCCAGCCACAAAGTCGACGTGCTCGCCCTCGACAAGCTGGTGTGCCAATACACCCACAACGGAGTGTCCCGCGTCGCCGCCGAACCGGTGCTGCTTAACGGCATGTTCAAAGGCTTTATCGACCTGACCTTCGAACACGACGGCCGCTATTACGTGGCCGACTACAAATCCAACTGGCTCGGCCCTGACGATTCGGCCTACACCTTGGACGCCATGGAACAGTCGATCCTCGAGCATCGGTACGACCTGCAATACGTGCTTTACCTACTGGCCCTGCACCGCCAACTCAAGGCACGCCTGCCGGATTACGACTATGACCGCCACGTCGGAGGTGCGCTGTACCTGTTCCTGCGCGGCACCCAAGCCGTGAGCCAGGGCGCCTATTTCACCCGGCCACCCCGGGAACTGATCGAAGGCTTGGACCTGTTGTTCCAGGGCAAACCCATACCGCCCAAGGTCGAGCCCGCCTGGGAACAAGGAGTGCTGTTATGAGCCTGTCGCCGTTACCGCTTGAGGCGTTAGTGCCCCTCAGCCACGCCGCCGACCTGGTGCAACTGCTGGCGCGTTGGGTTGACCGTGGCTGGCTGCGCGCGCTGGACAAAGCCTTCGTCGGCTTCCTGCACGAACTCGATCCGCAGGCCGACCCGCTGGTGTTGCTCGCTGCCGCATTAACCAGCCACCAACTGGGCCATGGCCACGTGTGCCTCGACCTGTTCGAAACCCTCAAAGCGCCGGATTTCGCCTTGTCGCTGCCACCCGAAGGCGACCTGCAAACCGGCGCCATGGTGTTGCCGTCGCAATTGCTCGACGGCCTCGACGGCGCCCATTGGTGCCATGCGTTGGCCTCGAGCCAATTGGTCGCGCTGGCCGTCGATGGCAGCGACGCCGCGCAAAGCCGACCCTTGGTGCTGTCCGGCAAACGCCTGTATTTGCGCCGCTACTGGACCTACGAACGGCGCATCGACACGGCTTTGCGCCTGCGCCTGGCCACCCAGGAAAACGTCGCGGCTGATTTGCCGCAGCGCCTCAACAGCCTGTTCGACCAGCCGCCGCCCGATGGCGTGATCGACTGGCAGAAACTCGCCTGCGCCCTGGCCACTCGCGGTGCCTTCAGCATCGTTACCGGCGGCCCGGGCACCGGCAAGACCACCACTGTGGTGCGCCTGCTCGCGCTGTTGCAGGCGCCCGCCGTGGAAGTCGGCAGCCCGTTGCGCATCCGTTTGGCCGCGCCCACCGGCAAAGCCGCCGCACGCCTCACCGAATCCATCAGCCAGCAAGTGCTGTCGCTGAACGTGCCGGGCAGCGTGCGGGAAAAAATCCCGACCCAGGTCACCACTGTTCACCGCCTGTTGGGCAGCCGCCCGGGCACGCGGCACTTCCGCCACCACATTGGCAACCCATTGCCCCTGGACGTGCTGGTGGTGGACGAAGCCTCGATGATCGACCTGGAAATGATGGCCAACCTGCTGGACGCCTTGCCGCCTCACGCACGCTTAGTGTTGCTGGGCGACAAGGACCAACTCGCCTCGGTGGAAGCCGGCGCCGTACTCGGCGACTTATGCCGCGACGCCGAAGCCGGCTGGTACAGCCCCGAAACACGCCAATGGCTGCAAGCAGTGAGCGGCGAAGACCTCAGCGCCAGCGGCCTGCACGAAGACCTCGACGCCAGCCATCCCCTGGCCCAACAAGTGGTGATGCTGCGCTACTCGCGGCGTTTCGGCGAAGGCAGCGGCATCGGCCAGCTGGCGCGCTGGGTCAACCAGCAAAACGCCGAAGAGGCGCGCAAACTGCTCGCCGCCCGCAGCCACCACGACCTGTTCTGCCTCAGCCTCAAGGGCGAGCACGACCATGCCCTTGAGCGCCTGGTGCTGGACGGGCAGGGCGACGAAGCCCAGGGTTATCGCTATTACCTGAACCTGCTGCAAAGCGCGCGCCCAGCCCTCGATACACCCCGTGAAGACTTGGCCTGGACCCACTGGGCCCAGCAACTGCTGCAAGCCTTCGACGCGTTCCAACTGCTCTGCGCCGTGCGCAAAGGCCCCTGGGGCGTGGAGGGGCTGAACCTGCGCATCACCGCCGCCTTGCGCAAAGTGCGGCTGATCGAAGGCGACGACCAATGGTACGAAGGCCGCCCCGTGCTGATGACCCGCAACGATTACGGCCTGGGCTTGATGAACGGTGACATCGGCATCGCCCTCAAGCTGCCCGAAAGCGACGGCGGCCCCCACGTGCTGCGCGTGGCCTTCCCACGCAACGATGGCCAGGGCGGCGTGCGCTTTGTACTGCCCAGCCGTCTGAATGACGTAGAAACCGTGTACGCCATGACCGTGCACAAATCCCAGGGCTCGGAATTTACCCACACCGCGCTGATCCTGCCGGATGCACTGAACCCGGTGCTGACCAAAGAACTGATCTACACCGGCATCACCCGCGCCAAGCGCTGGTTCAGCTTGATCGAACCGCGTGGTGGCGTGTTTGAGGAAGCCGTACGGCGCAAGGTCAAGCGCTTGAGCGGGCTGATGCTGGAATTGGACGTGCCAGCTGAAAAAAACTGACTGATCGGTCATGAAATATTTCTGATTCAGTCGACTGATTTTTCTGAAAAAATAGCGGATCTCGCGAAGTCGGCTCTTCGCGGGGTTTTCCGTTGCTGTGCTATCGTTGCGGCATTAGCCTGAAAAAAAACCTGAAAAAACACCTGAGAGAATTGCTGCAATGACCGTGGCTGTCTCGCCCACAGAGCGTAGTTTGAGCTGGAGACGCATGTTACTGGTGGCGGTTCTGTGCCTGCTCGCGCCGCTTGCCAATGCGCAAACGCCAAGCCCGGCAGACCACCGTGCCCAGGCAGTCACCCAAGTGGTACTCGGCATCCTCAGTTACGCGCGCTGGCCGGTGGAGCCTGCACAACTGCGGCTGTGCATCGTCGGCCCCACCCAATACACCGATGATCTGATCAAAGGCACCACTCAGGCCACGGGGCGCCCGGTAGTGGTGAAGCGCCTGCTGGCCGACAATCCTGACATCCTCAGTGCCTGCGACGCCGTGTACATCGGCAAACTCTCCGACGATGAGCGCACTCGGCTGTTCGCGTCGCTGATCGGCCACCCGGTGCTCAGCATCAGCGAAGGCGGCGACCGATGCACCGTGGGCAGCCTGTTCTGCCTGCGCGTGGGCGATGCGCAGGTGTCGTTTGAGGTCAACTTGGACTCCGTCGCCCGCAGTGGCGTGCGCATTCACCCCAGCGTGTTGCAACTGTCCCGTCGTCGAGCGCCGACGCCATGAGTAACCCGAAAGCGCGGCCGACGTTGCGTTCGGTCATTGGCCGTGGGCATTTGATCCTAGCGTTGGTCGCCGTGACCCTGGCCAGCGTGTCCCTGACCCTGCTCGGCGTGCTGGCGCTGCGGGTGTATGCCGAGCACAACCTGCACCTGATCGCGCGTTCCATCAACTACACCGTGGAAGCGGCGGTGGTGTTCGACGACAGCGCCGCGGCTACCGAAGCCCTGAGCCTGATTGCGTCGACTGAAGAGGTGGCCCAGGCTGAAGTCTTTGATGCCAGCGGCAAGTTGCTCGCGCAATGGGTGCGGCCGGATACCGGGCTGCTGTCGCGGGTTGAACTGGCAGTCGCGCACACCTTGCTCGAACAGCCCATCAGCCAGCCGGTTTTGCATCAAGGGCAAGCCGTCGGCAGCATTCACCTGGTCGGCCATGGCGGCAGCCTGCTGCGCTTCCTGCTCAGCGGCCTGGCCGGGATCCTCATCTGCACCGCCCTAAGCGCCTGGGTGGCGCTCTACCTGGCGCGCCGCTTGCTGCAGGGCATTACCGAACCGCTGCAAAGCCTCGCCGCCGTGGCCCACGCCGCCCGTAGCGAACGCGACTTTGACCGGCGCGTGCCACCGGCGCAGATCGCCGAACTCGACAGCCTGGGCAGCGACTTCAATGCCTTGCTCGGCGAGATGGAAGCTTGGCAAAGCCACCTGCAAAGTGAGAATGAAACCCTGGCCCACCAGGCCAGCCACGACAGCCTGACCGGCTTGCCCAATCGCGCGTTTTTCGAAGGCCGGCTGATTCGCGCCCTGCGCAGCGCCGCCAAGGTCAACGAACGGGTCGCCGTGTTGTTCCTCGACAGCGACCGCTTCAAAGACATCAACGACAACTTCGGCCACGCCGCCGGTGATGCCGTGCTGGTCGCCGTCGCCGAGCGCGTGCGTGCGCAATTGCGTGAAGATGATCTGGTAGCGCGCTTGGGCGGCGATGAATTTGCGGTGCTGCTGGCGCCGCTGCACAAAGTTGAAGATGCCCAGCGCATCGCCGACAAGATCATTGCCAGCATGGACAAACCGATCCCACTGCCCGGCAACACCCAGGTGTTGACCTCTCTCAGTATCGGCATTGCCGTTTATCCCGATCATGGTGCCACCCCCGGCACCCTGCTTAATGCCGCCGATGCGGCGATGTACCAGGCCAAACGATTATCCCAGGGCGGCCAGCAAACGGCGGAATCGGAGCCCACCGCCGCAAATGTTAACCACAGGAGTTGATCCCTTGTTCTCGACCGCACGTTTTATGTTTATTACCTTACTGGTGGCATTCCTTGCCCTCGGCGGCTGCCAGACGCCCCCACCCAAAGGCCTGACCCCGGCCCAAGTCGCAGTCCTCAAACAACAAGGCTTCGAACTCACCGACGAAGGCTGGGCCTTCGGCCTGTCGGGCAAAGTGCTGTTCGGCAGCGACGTTGAAAGCCTCAACAAAGCCAGCACCGACATCGTCGAACGCATCGGCAAAGCCCTGGTCGGCGCCGGCATCGACCGCGTACGCGTAGACGGCCACACTGACGCCTCGGGCAAAGAGAGCTACAACCAACAACTGTCCCTGCGCCGCGCCAAAAGCGTGGGCAAAGTGCTGACCGGTGTGGGCATGAAAGAAGAAAACATCCAACTGCGCGGCCTGGGCAGCAGCGAACCGGTGGCGCCGAACACCACGGTAGCGGGGCGCACCGAGAATCGGCGCGTGTCGATTGTGGTGATCGCCGACTAAGCGCCTCACCGCTAGAAGCGGACGCAGAGCGTCCAGGGCGGTATTCCCACGCAGAGCGTGGGAACGATCTAAACGATCTCAAATGTTGCAATGCAATCCAAGGTGGGAGCTGGCTTGCCTGCGATAGCGGTGTATCAGTAGCCGATGTGCTGACTGACCCACCACCATCGCAGGCAAGCCAGCTCCCACACTTATATCCGATCGTTCCCACGCCCCGCGTGGGAATGCATCCTGTGACGCTCTGCGTCACGACTTCAACAGCAGACGCAGAGCGTCCGGGGCGGCATTCCCACGCAGAGCGTGGGAACGATCTGGCGTTTAGCTCGCGGGCGTCATCGCCTGCGTCAAGTCATCCACCACGGCCTTGCCCATCTCACACAGGTAATGCGCGGCCCATGCGTATTGCTCGCCGCGCACATCCATGGCGGCTTCCATGGCGAGTTTCTTGGAGTAAAAAAGCAGGGTGGAGGCGTGTTCCAGGGCTTGCTCAATCGGCATGCCGGAGTTGACGCGGAAAAGGGGTTTTTGGTTTTCGCCGTAGTCGCCGAAGGTGACGACGCCGAGGGTGGTGATGGAGGAAAGCGGTGGATCGGGGACGATTTTTGACATGATGTTTCCCAAATTTGCAGTAGGGGTCACCACGGCATGTCGCTAAACATGAAGAGGTGGCAGCTGTACACGGGTTAGCGAACCGGTAAATTTGGGAACCCGGCAGACCCGAAGGTCTCCCGCGTACAGCCGCCATAAAACGGTAAAGACAGGTAGACCTGGCAATACTCTGGCATCACATCCCAACTAATCCGAGTCGCTAAACCCGATCGCTGATGAGCAGCGAAGTCAGGAGGCTAGTGACCCAAACGGTAAGGCGCAATAGGGCAGAGAGTCTCTAGGAAACGTCCTGCAAATTAAAGCGAATCGTCGTTGATGGCCCTTTAATCCGCGAATTTTATCTCCCGCGTCTCCCCCATCAACAGCCCCTGATTCTGCTCCGTCACTTCCCTGATGTAGTCCCACAACAACGTAATCCGCTTCAGCTTCCTCAAATCCTCCCGGCAGTACATCCAAAACTGCCGTGTAATCGCAATCTGCTCCCCCAACACCGGCAACAACCGCGGATCCTGCGCCGCCAAAAAGCACGGCAATATCGCCATCGACCGGCCCTGCTGCGCCGCGACGTACTGCGCTATCACGCTGGTACTGCGCAAACTCGCGCTAGCGCCGGGGACCACATTCGCCAGGTACAACAGCTCCGAGCTGAACGCCAAGTCATCCACATAGCTGATAAACGGATGCTCAGCCAAGTCCGCCGGGCGTTGGATGGGCGGGTGTTGATCGAGGTAGTCCTGGGTCGCGTACAGCTGCAGTTTGTAGTCGCACAGTTTGCAGCACACGTACGGCCCGTGTTCCGGGCGTTCCAGGGCGATGACGATGTCGGCTTCGCGCTTGGACAGGCTGATGAAGTGGGGCAGGGGCAGGATGTCGACTGAGATGGCCGGGTAGGTGTCGACGAAGTGGCTGAGCTGCGGGGTGACGAAAAAGCTGCCGAAGCCTTCGGTGCAGCCCATGCGCACATGGCCGGACAGCGCCACGCCGGAGCCGGAGACTTGCTCGCAGGCCATGTGCAAGGTGCTTTCGATGGACTCCGCGTAACCCAGTAAACGCTGGCCCTCGGGGGTGAGCACAAAACCGCTGGTCCGGGATTTTTCGAACAGCAGCGTGCCGAGCGACACTTCCAACGAGCTGATACGCCGCGACACGGTGGTGTAGTCCACCGCCAGGCGTTTGGCGGCGACGCTGGCCTTGCGGGTGCGGGCCACTTCGAGGAAAAACTTCAGGTCATCCCAATTCAGGGAGCCCAGTGATGTGATGTTTTTTTGCATATTGGACCGGCTTTTATGTGCGTTCTTATTAGAGATTTGCACATCTATACTCCAAAAACAGTCCGAACGCCTCATTCCCAAGGCGATTCACGCGCCTTGTCTCTGCATAACTACAAGATTGGAGACCACATGAACGCTTCTGCCGACATTTCCGTGCAACAGGTCAAGTTGCTGATCAACGGTGAATGGGTCGAGTCAAAGACCACCCACTGGCAAGACATCGTCAACCCGGCCACCCAGCAAGTGCTGGCCAAAGTCCCTTTCGCTACCGCCGATGAAGTCAATGCGGCCATCGACGCTGCCCATCAGGCCTTCCAGACTTGGAAGCTGACGCCGATCGGCGCGCGCATGCGCATCATGCTCAAGCTGCAAGCCTTGATCCGTGAACATTCCAAACGCATCGCTGTGGTCCTCAGCGCCGAGCAGGGTAAGACCATTGCCGATGCCGAGGGCGATATTTTCCGTGGCCTGGAAGTGGTCGAGCACGCGTGCTCTATCGGCACCTTGCAGATGGGCGAATTCGCTGAAAACGTCGCCGGTGGCGTCGACACCTACACCCTGCGCCAGCCTATCGGCGTGTGCGCGGGTATCACGCCGTTCAACTTCCCAGCGATGATTCCACTGTGGATGTTCCCGATGGCGATTGCCTGCGGTAACACTTTCGTCCTCAAGCCGTCCGAGCAAGACCCGCTGTCGACCCTGCTGCTGGTAGAGCTGGCGCTGGAAGCTGGCGTGCCGGCTGGCGTGCTCAACGTCGTACACGGCGGCAAAGATGTGGTGGATGCGCTGTGCACCCATAAAGACATAAAGGCGGTGTCCTTCGTCGGTTCGACTGCTGTGGGTACTCACGTGTACGACCTGGCCGGTAAACACGGCAAGCGCGTGCAGTCGATGATGGGCGCCAAGAACCACGCCGTGGTGCTGCCGGACGCCAATCGCGAACACACGCTGAATGCACTGGTCGGTGCCGGTTTCGGCGCGGCGGGCCAGCGTTGCATGGCCACCTCGGTGGTGGTGCTGGTGGGCGCGGCCAAGCAATGGCTGCCGGACCTCAAGGCGTTGGCGCAAAAGCTCAAAGTGAATGCCGGCAGTGAAGCCGGTACGGATGTCGGCCCGGTGATTTCCAAACGTGCCAAGGCGCGCATCCTGGAACTGATCGAAAGCGGCGTGAAAGAAGGCGCGAAGCTGGAGCTGGACGGGCGCGACATCAAGGTGCCGGGCTTCGAGCAAGGCAACTTTGTTGGCCCGACCCTGTTCTCGGGCGTGACCACTGACATGCAGATTTACACCCAGGAAATCTTCGGCCCGGTGCTGGTCGTGCTGGAGGTTGCGACCCTCGATGAGGCCATCGCGCTGGTCAACGCCAACCCGTTCGGCAACGGCACCGGCCTGTTCACCCAAAGCGGTGCGGCGGCGCGTAAGTTCCAGAGCGAAATCGATGTAGGCCAAGTCGGCATCAACATCCCGATCCCTGTGCCGGTGCCGTTCTTCAGCTTCACCGGTTCGCGTGGTTCCAAGCTCGGCGACCTGGGCCCGTACGGCAAGCAAGTGGTGCAGTTCTACACCCAGACCAAAACCGTGACGAGCCGCTGGTTCGACGACGACACGGTCAATGATGGCGTCAATACCACCATCAACCTGCGCTGATTTGGGGAGACGACCATGAAGATTGCATTTATCGGTTTGGGCAACATGGGCGCGCCCATGGCCCGCAACCTGCTTTTGGCTGGGAATAAGCTGAATGTGTTCGACGTTAATCCAGGCGTACTCAAGGAGTTCGCAGAACTGGGCGCCACCGTCACAGGCTCACCGCGTGAAGCTGCACAAGGCGCGGAACTGGTGATTACCATGCTGCCCGCCGCCGCCCATGTGCGCAGCGTTTGGCTGAATGAAGAGGGCGTGCTCGCCGGGATTGGTAAAGGCGTGCCGGCAGTGGATTGCAGCACCATCGACCCGCAAACCATTCGCGATGTTGCCGCTGCGGCGGCCAAGCAAGGTGTGGTGATAGCTGATGCTCCCGTCTCTGGCGGCACCGGTGGCGCGAGCGCAGGGACTTTGACCTTCATGGTCGGCGCCCCCCTGGAACTGTTCGCCACCCTGCAACCGGTGCTGGCGCAGATGGGCCGCAACATCGTGCATTGCGGCGACATCGGCACCGGCCAGATCGCCAAGATCTGCAACAACCTGCTGCTCGGCATCAGCATGGTCGGCGTCAGCGAAGCCATGGCCCTGGGCGATGCACTGGGCATCGACACCCAAGTGCTGGCCGGCATCATCAACAGCTCCACCGGGCGCTGCTGGAGTTCCGACACCTACAACCCATGGCCGGGCGTGATTGAAACCGCGCCGTCTTCGCGCGGTTACACCGGTGGTTTTGGCGCCGACCTGATGCTCAAGGACCTGGGCCTGGCCACCGAAGCGGCGCGCCAGGCCAAGCAACCGGTGATTCTCGGTGCCGTGGCCCAGCAGTTGTATCAATCGATGAGCCAGCGCGGGGAAGGTGGCAAGGACTTCTCGGCGATCATCAACAGCTATCGCAAACCCAAGTAGGGGCGTTTCCGAGAGCCCGCCTTGCGCGGGCTCTCGGGTTTTTGCGCAGGGCGAGCGTTACCACAGTGGTCGTTCGTAGCTGACGATCAGGCGGGTTTCGTCGATATCCCGTTCAAAGTTGGAACGCACCATGGCGTTGCGCACGCGCACTTTTACGTTTTTCAGGGTCGGGTTCTGGAACACATAGGTCACGTCGATATCCCGTTCCCACTCGCGACCGTCTGAACGCCCAGGGCCTAGGTCCACGTTGCTGCCCGAGGCATAGCGGGTAAACAGCGAGAGGCCGGGAACGCCGAGTGACGCGAAGTCGTAGTCGTAGCGAAGTTGCCAGGACTTTTCGTCTTTATTGGCGAAGTCGCTGTATTGGAAAAAGTTTACCAGTGAGGAGAAGCTTCCCCTCAAGGCTGCAAACCCCGTGTTGCCTTGCATGGTTTGATAGGCGCCGGTCCATTTATGTGACCCCAATGAATAACTCAACTGCGCGCCCAGCGCGGTGTTGTCGATGTTGGTATTACCGTTATTGGTGGAGCGCGCATAACGCAGTTCGCTTTTCAGGCTTTGGTTCTCTGCCACCGGATAAGTGTGTTGAAGGGCGGCGGCGTGTTGGGTGTAGAGATTATCCAGCGCGCTGTAGTAATAACTGCCAGTGATTTGTTTGTTGAACGCGTAACTGCCGCCGGCAAAGTCGAATGCATCCGATTGATTCTTCCCACGCACAACAATGTTTTTGCGTGTGCCCGTGCCGACACCCAATGCTTCATAGTTGGTGGAATTGGGTTGATTGACCTGGGTGATTCTGCCCAAGTCCAGCTTCAAGTCTTGCACTTCCTGCGAGTGCAGGTAGGCGCCTCTGAAGAGTTGCGGGTGAAGCTCCCGATGTTTTTTTCCAGGAAGGGGAGTGGTGGCATCACCAGCGTGCCGATTTTCAGCGTGCTGTGCGACGCCCGGAGTTTGGCCGTAACGCCGACCTCGCCGTAGCTGTCTTCGGCTTTGCCGGAGTCACGCACGGGCAGCAGGCCGGACCGGGTTCGGCTCGCACTTGAGTCGAGTTTGAACCCGGCCATGCCGAGCACGTCGACGCCTACGCCCACGGTGCCTTCGGTAAACCCCGATTCAAGTTGCAAGGCGAAACCTTGCCCCCACTCTTCCCGCTTGGACTGTGTGGCCTCGGGGTCGCGGTAGTCGCGGTTGTAGTAAAAGTTTTTCAGTTCAAGCTTGCCGGTGCTGTCGCTGATGAAGTCAGCGAGTGCGTAGGGCGTCAGAAAGAGGCTGAGGTTTAAAGCGCATACTTTGGTTATTAGGTTCATTGATGCAGCCTGCGTGAGAGGGATGGTGCTCATCGCAGGTTGCTGTAAACCCTTCTAACTCGGTCTAAGACTTGTTTGAAGGAGGGCAGGATTTATCTGATTCTATGTAGGGTGTTCCGCTCCAGGTGTCAGGCAAATACAAAGTACTTACGCACCGTCTCGACCACTTCCCAGGTCCCTTTCATGCCGGGCTCCACCACAAAGATATCCCCAGCGCGCAAGTGAATCGGCGCCATCCCTTCGGGGGTGATCACGCAGTAGCCTTCCTGGAAGTGGCAGTATTCCCACTTCACGTATTCCACGTACCACTTGCCCGGGGTGCAAATCCAGGTGCCCATGATCTTGCTGCCGTCTTCGCTGGTGTAGGCGTTGAGGTTGACGGTGTGCGGGTCGCCTTCGAGTTTTTCCCATTTGCAGGCATCCAGGACCGGCAGTGGGTGGGTGTCGCGCAATACGGTGATGGGCTTGGACATGATGGCTCCGAGGCAGTGAATGCAAAGATGCACCCTAAGGCCTTGGGCGTTGTGTCAGTGGTCTGAACTCGACATCGGGATGCTCAGAAGCGCAACCGCACAGTGATTCATCATGCCCCCTAGAACCCTGTGGGAGCCGGGCTTGCACGCGATGACGGCGCCACAGCTTGCCTCTCATCGCCTGACACGGCGCCATCGCGGGCAAGCCCGGCTCCCACAAGGATTTGAGTTGTTTGAACGATTGCGGCCGGGCGCTAGATTTGTGCGTCAATCCCCCACTTCCTCGCAGTATGTGCGAAAGAATTCCCGCCTGGCGCTGGAATAAGCAAGAAAATGCACGGCTGGCCCTCGTATCATTCACCCAGGTAACAGCCGAGAGCCTTGAAATGAACCCAATAAAAACGTGGTGGGATATCAGCCCGCCCTTGAGTACGGCCACCCCGACTTGGCCGGGCGATACGCCGTTCCAGGAAGAGCGCGTGTGGCAGTTTGGCCCCGAGTGCCCAGTGAATGTGGGCCGCGTGACCTTCTCGCCGCACACCGGCGCCCATGTGGATGCACCGCTGCATTACAGCGCGGACGGCGCGCCGATTGGTGAGGTGTCGCTGGACGTGTACATGGGCCCGTGCCGGGTGTTGCATTGCCTGGGCAGTGGCGCGCTGGTGCAGCCGCATCAACTGCAAGGGCGTGTGGATAACCTGCCGGAGCGCGTGCTGCTGCGGACTTATCCACAAGCGCCGCTGACGGAATGGGATTCGAACTTCACCGCCATCGCGCCGCAAACCATTGAGCTGCTCGCCAGCCTGGGTGTGCGCCTGATCGGTATCGATACGCCCTCGCTGGACCCGCAACAGTCCAAGACCATGGATTCCCACAACGCCGTGGCCCGCCACGGCATGGCGATTCTCGAAGGCATCGTGCTCGATGACGTACCGGAGGGCGACTATGAACTGATCGCGCTGCCGCTGCGCTTTGCCAACTTGGACGCGAGCCCGGTCCGCGCCATTCTTCGCCCGCTCAAGGAGCTTACGCGATGAGCCAATGTCCCTTCTCTGCTGACTACCAACCGTCGGAAGAATGGCATAACGCCGAGCTGAATTTTTCCGAGTCGATGAGCTACGGCGATTACCTGGACCTGGGCAAAGTCCTCAGCGCCCAGCATCCGTTGTCGCCGGACCACAACGAAATGCTCTTCATCATCCAGCACCAGACCTCCGAGCTGTGGATGAAACTGATGCTCCACGAACTCAAGGCCGCCCGCGAACACGTGCGCCTGGGTGAGCTGTCGCCGGCGTTTAAGATGCTGGCGCGGGTGTCGCGTATCTTCGATCAACTGGTGCACGCCTGGGCGGTGCTGGCGACCATGACGCCGTCGGAATACAAGGCGATCCGCCCGTTCCTGGGGCAGTCGTCGGGGTTTCAGTCGTTCCAGTACCGCGAGATCGAATTTATTCTCGGCAACAAGAGCGCAGCGCTGTTGCGCCCGCATGCGCACCGGCCTGAGTTGTTGCAGGAGTTGCAGGTGGCGATTGCCACACCGTCGCTGTATGACGAGGCGATTAATTTGATGGCCAAGGCGGGTTTGGCGATTGACCCCAAACGCGCCGAGCGCGACCCGACGGCGGCCACGGTTCACGATGAGTCCGTGGAAGCGGCCTGGCGTGAGGTGTATCGCGACCCGAGCCGGTATTGGGATTTGTATCAGTTGGCTGAGAAGTTTATTGATTTGGAGGATTCGTTCCGCCAATGGCGCTTCCGGCATGTGACCACGGTGGAGCGGATTATCGGCTTCCAGCCGGGTACGGGCGGCACCGAGGGCGTGGGTTACCTGCGCAAGATGCTCGACACCGTGCTGTTCCCCGAGCTGTGGCGAGTGCGTTCCACGCTCTAAACAAAAAAGCCCCGGAATCCCGGGGCTGATCGTTCCCACGCTCTGCGTGGGAATGCCGCTTCAAAATGTGGGAGCTGGCTTGCCTGCGATGGCGGTGTATCAGTCACCACCTCCAGTGGCTGACACACCGCTATCGCGGGCAAGCCCGGCTCCCACAGGGATCACTGTGCATTCACTACAGCGTTACCCTTTCTGATCCGCAACCGATACGCCACATAGATAACCCCCACCCAAATCGGCATCGCATACACCGACTCACGAATGCCCGGAATCGCCAGCATCACGCTGATGATCATCACCATGAACGCCAGGCACAGGTAGTTGCTGAACGGGAACCAGAAGGTCTTGAACGACGGCACCACGCCTTGCTCGCCCATGGCTTTGCGGAACTTGATGTGGGTGAGGCTGATCAGCGCCCAGTTGATCATCAGCGAGGCAACCACCAGTGCAAACAGCAACTCCAGCGCGCTGTGCGGTGCGACGTAGTTGACCACCACGCACAGCATCGTCACCAGCGCCGAAATCGCCAGGGCGCGCAGCGGTACGCCTTGCTTGTTCAGCTTCATCAGCGCTTTGGGCGCATCGCCTTGCTCGGCCAGGCCGAACAGCATGCGGCTGTTGCAGTACACGCCGCTGTTGTACACCGACAACGCTGCGGTCAGCACCACGAAGTTGAGGATGTGTGCGGCGGTGTCGTTACCGATCAGCGAGAAGATCTGCACAAACGGGCTGCCGCTGTAGGCATCGCCCGAGGCGCCGAGGGTTTGCAGCAGTTGGTCCCACGGGTACAGCGACAGCAGCACGGTCAGGGCGCCGACGTAGAAAATCAGAATCCGGTAGACCACCTGGTTGATCGCTTTGGGGATCACTTTGCGCGGCTCGCTGGCCTCGGCGGCAGTGATGCCCACCAGCTCCAGGCCACCAAACGAGAACATGATGAAGGCCATCGACATCAACAGCCCCATGCCGCCATTCGGGAAGAACCCGCCGTGGCTCCACAGGTTGCTCACCGAGGCTTGCGGGCCGCCGGTGCCGCTGAACAGCAGGTAGCAGCCGAGCACGATCATGCCGACAATCGCCACCACCTTGATGATCGCAAACCAGAACTCGGCTTCACCGAAGAACTTCACGTTGAGGGTGTTGATCAGGTTCACCGCGACAAAGAACACCAGTGCGCTGACCCAGGTCGGGATCTCCGGCCACCAAAACTGAATGTATTTGCCCACGGCCGTCAGTTCGGCCATGCCCACCAGCACGTAGAGGACCCAGTAGTTCCAGCCGGCCAGGAAGCCCGCGTAACCGCCCCAGTATTTGTGCGCGAAGTGGCTGAAGGAGCCGGCTACCGGTTCTTCGACGATCATCTCGCCGAGCTGGCGCATGATCAGGAACGCGATGAAACCCGCAATCGCGTAACCCAGGATCATCGACGGCCCCGCCGACTTAAGCACCCCGGCCGAGCCGAGGAACAACCCCGTGCCAATCGCCCCTCCCAAGGCAATCAGCTGAATATGCCGGTTCTTCAGGCCACGCTTGAGGCCTACCGGGTTAACCATGTCATCCGCCATTAACATTCCCTTCTACTTGTTTTTCTCAGGGTTGATTGCACGCCGCACCGCCCCTCAGAACTGCTGAGGGGTCAGATATTACTCTGCGTAAACTTTTCGTAATACAGCTGAACGCCATCAAGTGCCTGATCCGCCAGCCATTGTTGGATGGATTCGACCATCGGCGGGGGGCCGCACACGTACATATCTGCCGATCTGTCCCGCAATTCGGCCAGGTCGAAATGTTCGGTGAGGTAGCCGCGCTTGCCGGTCCACGCAGGTGATGGGTCGCTCAGTACTTCGGTGTAGCGAAAATTCGGGATTTTTGCAGCGTAGGCATGGATGCGCGCCGCTTCGCATAAGTCTTCGGCCCCGCGAACGCCGTAGTACAGGTGCACCGGCTGCTCGCAACCGTTGGCCGCCAGTTCATCGAGCATGCCCAGTAACGCCGACAACCCGGTGCCGCCTGCCACCAGCACCAGCGGTTGGGTGACATGGCGCAGGTAGAAAGCACCCAATGGCGCCTCCATCAGCACTTCGTCACCGACTTGGCAACGCTCGCGCAGGTAGTTGCTCATGACGCCATCGGGCAGCAGGCGCACCAGAAACTGCAATTGATTGCCCGGGCGGTTGGCGAAGGAGTAGGAGCGCCAACTGTCGGTGCCGGGAACCGACAGGCGGGCGTATTGGCCTGGCAGGAAGTCCAGCGGCGCCTCCATTTGCACCTGCAAAATGGCCGTGCTGGCCGAGACCTGCTGTACTTCGCTCACCGTGCCGCGCACCTGCACTGGCCCCGGCGCATTGCACAAGCTCGAATCAAAATCGAAGTAAAACGTTGCGTCGGACTTCACCCTAGTCTGGCAACTGAGCATCTTGCGTTGTTGCAGGTCGAGGCTGGAGAGGGCTTCTTCGTCGACATAATCCTGGCTGTAATCGCCGGACTCGCAACGCCCCTGGCAGGTGCCGCACACGCCTTCGCGGCAATCCAGGGGGATCTTGATGCCGTTGCGCAGCGCAGCGTCCAACAGGATTTCGTGGGCGCCCACCGGGAAAAACAGGGTTTTGCCATCGGCAAAGCTGAAGGCCACTTTGTGATTCATTTGTTGTTCTCCGCGTATTTGTGGCTGCGCACACCCTGTGGCGAGGAGGCTTGCCCGCTTTCCACAACAAGCCCGCTTGCCACAGGGCGATGCTCGCCACAAAAGTTCGCTGCTACAGGTGATAAAAATCCAGCACCGAGTTGATGGTGTCGTTGAGCAGCAAGGCGTGTTTGCGGGTGATCAACCAGCTGTCGCCATGGGGTTTGAGGCTGTAGGTGGCGCTGCCATAGAACTGCTCCGACATGGCCAGCCGATAGAACAGCGTGTGCCAGTTCAGCTTCACGTCCAGTAACCCACCCGGTTGCTCGGCAATCCGCACGTTATTGATTAGGTGCAACGTGCGCGGCATCGGTGTGGCCGACGCCGCCTTACCCGTACGCAGGCGGAACACGCGGTCTTCCAGCCCCGAACGGTTGGCGTAATAGATCAGCGACATCTCGCGCTTGGGGTCGCGGGTGTAGACGTGTTCCGAGTCCCACTGCGGCAGGTGGAACTCACTTTGCGGGTCGAACAACTGCACATAGGCGTCCCAGTCCTGAGCGTCGCACAGCTCGGATTTACGGTAGAAGAACTGCTCGATCTGGTACTGCAATTGCGCATTCATCACTTCACCTCCCGCAGTGTCAGCGCTTGTTGGTCCAGGCCCTTGAGCAGGAACTGCTGCCAATTGCGGTGCTGGTTCACGTACAGGCCTTCGTGGGTGAACTCGGTGCCGGTCATCGCCGGTTGGATGCCGATGGCTTCGCTGTTCGGCGTCGGGCCGGTTTCCCAGCGGTGGCTGCCGCGTGAGATATCACTCCAGCGCTCCAGGCGGCCCTGGAAGCCGCGTTGGGCTTCGCGAAACTCCACCAGGTCATCGGGTGTGCCCATGCCGGACACGTTGAAGAAATCCTCGAACTGGCGGATACGGTTTTCGCGGTCGGCGTCAGATTCGTTTTTCACGCCCAGGCACTGGCTGATGATCTCGGTCTTGTTCCACGCCACCGGGCGAATAATCCGCAGCTGCGAGCTGATCTGGTCGAGGAAGAACAGGCTTGGGTAGATATTCAGGTTGCGCAGGCGGTGCATCATCCACTCGGCCTTCTGCTGGCCGTGCTCTTCCACCAGGCGCGGCATGATGGTGGCGTAGCCGGAACGCACGGTGGGGTTGGGCATGTCGCTGAACAACAGGCTGTGGCCGTTGTTGAAGGCGAACCAGCCGTCATCGGTGTTCGCATCGCCCGCGCCGAGCTTGCTGTAGTCCAGCGTGGTGCCTGAACCCGTGCCGTTTTCGGTGTTCACCTGCTGGCGATGCTGCACCGTGGCCACGTAGTTGTAGTGCACGGTGCTGACGTGATAACCGTCCAGGCCGTTTTCGTTTTGCAGCTTCCAGTTGCCGTCGTAGGTGTAGGCGGATTTACCCGGCAGCACTTCCAGCTCGCCGGTGGCGGACTGCGCGACCATCATGTCGAAGAACACTGTGGCGTCGCCGAGGAAGTCTTCCAGGCTGTTTGTGCCGTTCACGTCCAGGCTGATAAACACAAAGCCCTTGTAGCTTTCGATGCGTGCCTTTTTCAGACCGCGGGTGGCTTTGTCGAAACTTTCCGGGTATTCGCCCGGCGCCTTGACCTTCACCAGCCGGCCGTCGCTCTTGTAGCACCAGGCGTGGAACGGGCAGGTGAAGGTCGATTGGTTGCCCTTGCCGACCCGCGTGAGCGTGGTGCCGCGATGCTGGCAGGCGTTGATCAGCGCGTTCAGCTGGCCTTCGCCATCGCGGGTGATGATCATCGGCTGGCGCCCGGCGCGCATCGTCACGAAGTCGTGGTTATGGGCCAGCTCGCTTTCGTGGCAGGCGTAGATCCAGTTCTTTTCGAAGATCAGTTCCATCTCCAGGTCGAACAGTTCCGGCTCGGTGAACATGTCCCGGGCGATGCGGAACACTTCATCGGCCGGGCGAAAATCCAGGCAGCTTTCGATAAACGCTTTCCACTGCTCGACGCTTCTTGCACCACTCATGGGAGGCACCTTTTTGATAGGGGCTAATCGGTGGTTCATTAAAGGCAGCGGGGCAGGGCGCGGGCTATCCGCTTAATGGGGGAAGGTAAGCCGCAAAGTTGCGCCGTAAATGTGGGCAGCAAATACCCAGTTCGGTGCAGCTCGGTGACGCGATGCGCTACTGTCATATCAAGGGAAAGTCGCAAAAAACCTGCGACTTATCCACATAGTCGACCGTTGCTATCCACGCAGTTGCATTGAGGCTGGCGTGGCTTGGAACTTGCTGTCGATTGCTAACGACGCGCCGCCAGAGCGCGCAACAGCCTAACCGCCGTGGGTGCACCCTGATGAGTAGCCATACACGCGATATCCATATTCAACGCTTCGACCTGGAAGGCGCCTGCAGCTGGATGTCCGGCATTTGCGGGCCACACCGCCTGGCGACGGCCACGCCCGAACGCCTGCGTTTTCACCACAGTGCCAACGTGTTCAAGTCCCGCGCCACCACCTTGGGCGTGATCGAATACGGCACCGACGTGACCATCGACATCGAAGACGCCGAGCACTTCAGCAGCTACAGCCTCAGCCTGCCGCTGGTGGGTGAGCAGGAATTGAGCAAGGACGGCGTGCGCCTGAGTTCCAACCGCGATCAAGGCGTAATCATCTCGCCCAACGAGCATCAGGTGCTGGCGATTTCCGGCGACTGCCGCAAGCTGCAGGTGGTGATCACGCGGGCGGCGATGAGTGAATCCCTGGAAGGCTTGCTGCAACGGCCGATTGAAGCGCCGCTGCGCTTTGAGTCGGTGATGGACGCGGTGGACGGCGCTTCGGCATCCTGGTGGCGCATGGCGCGCTACTTCATTGCGGAGCTTGAGCGCAGCAGCGAGTTGTATGAGCAGGCGGCGTTTACCCGTGACCTGGAAAGTTCGCTGATCAAGGGGTTGATCCTCGCCCAGCCGAACAACTATTCAGAGGAGTTGCGCGACGTACTCGGCGTGAAGCTGCCGCACTACTTGATTCGGGCGCGGCAGTTCATCCATGAAAACGCCCGCGAAGCGGTGCATCTGGAAGACCTTGAAACCGCTGCGGGTGTGTCGCGGTTCAAGCTGTTTGATGCCTTTCGCAAATACTTTGCGCTGTCGCCCATGGCTTATCTGAAGAAATACCGGCTGGGGGCCGTGCGCCAGGAAATACTCGAGCACGGCTCGACGTGCACTATTTCCGAAATCGCCCTGGGCTGGGGCTTTACGCACTTGGGACGGTTTTCAGCGGAATACCGCAAGCTGTTTGATGAATCCCCCAGTCAAACCCTGCAACGCACGCGCCTGCGCAGCCTTTGAAAACAATGAGGATCAAACTGTGGGAGCTGGCTTGCCTGCGATAGCGGTGGGCCAGTTAGTAAAGATGCCAACTGATCCACCGCCACCGCCATCGCAGGCAAGCCAGCTCCCACATTGGATAGGGGGTGGCTTTGTGAGCTCAGATCAACTCTTCCACCAGTTGCAAACAATGACTCAGCCCCGGCGACTGATCATTCACCCGGCGGCTAAGAATGATCGGCGAAGTCGCGGTGGTTTCCACAATCGGCGTGTAGCCGATATCCGCGCGGTGCAGCACCTGCACCGAGGCCGGCACCAGCGTCACGCCCATGCCCGCGCCGACCAGGCCGATGGCGGTCTGCAATTCGTTGGTCCACTGCGCCACCTTGAGGCTCAAGCCGTGGGCGTCGAACAGTGCGATCACATGGTCGGCATAGCTGGGGCGCGGGTTGCCGGGGTAGAGCACAAACGGCTCGGCGGCCAATTGGGCGAGGGTGGCGGGTGCGCCGAGCAACGGGTGGCCAGCGGGCAGTACGGCGACCAGTCGATCCTCTACCAGCACGCGCTGGACGATGGCCGGGTCGTCGATGCGAATCCGCCCGAAGCCTACGTCAATACGCCCAGCCTTGAGCGCTTCGACCTGCTGCAAGGTGGTCATCTCCGACAAGCCCAATTCCAGCTCCAGCGCCTCATGGTTGCGCAGGCGCCGAATCAACTCCGGCAGCACGCCGTACAAGGTCGACGGCGCAAAGCCGATACCCAGCCAGGTCTTCTCGCCCTGGCCGATACGCCGGGTGGTGTCGCAGACCTTGCCCAGCTGTTCGAGCAGCACATTGGCGTGCTCATAGAAGAATCGCCCGGCCTCAGTCAGCCGCAGCGGTCGGCCGCGCTCGAGCAGAATCACGCCCAATTCATCTTCCAATTGCTGGATCTGCCGGCTCAACGGCGGTTGGGCGATGTGCAGGCGTTCGGCGGCACGGGTGAAGTTGAGGGTCTCACCCAGCACCTGGAAATAGCGCAGATGACGCAGTTCCATGACGGCTCCTTTCATACCTTGAGGGTATTGTGCGAGACCCATTCTATATTGGAAGCCAGGGAAAATACGGCACAGAATCGGCTCAAACATATAAAGAACCCAACGGGTATAGCCATGCCGATTTGCGCCATCGAGTCGATCGACACCATCATCGTCGACCTCCCCACCCTTCGCCCGCACAAGCTGGCGATGCACACGATGCAAAACCAGACGCTGGTGATCATCCGCCTGCGCTGCGCCGATGGCATCGAAGGCATCGGCGAAGCCACCACCATTGGCGGCCTGAGCTACGGCAACGAAAGCCCCGACAGCATCAAGATCAACATCGACCGCCACTTTGCGCCGCTGTTGATTGGCCAGGACGCGAGCAATATCAACGCGGCCATGTTGCGCCTGGAGCGCAGCATTCGTGGCAACACCTTTGCCAAGTCCGGGATCGAAAGTGCTTTGCTCGATGCCCTCGGCAAACGCCTCAACCTGCCGGTCAGCGAACTGCTCGGCGGGCGCGTGCGTGATGCCTTGCCGGTGGCCTGGACCCTGGCCAGTGGCAACACCGAACAAGACATTGCCGAAGCTGAAAAGATGCTCGACCTGCGCCGCCACCGCATCTTCAAATTGAAGATTGGTGCCGGTGAAGTCGGCCGCGATCTGGCCCATGTAATCGCGATCAAAAAAGCCCTGGGCGAACGCGCGAGTGTGCGTGTCGACGTCAATCAGGCCTGGGACGAAGCTGTGGCCCTGCGCGCGTGCAAGGTGCTCGGTGATAACGGTATCGACCTGATCGAACAACCGATCTCGCGCAACAACCGCAGCGGCATGGCCCGGCTGAACCTGTCGAGCCCGGCGCCGATCATGGCCGACGAGTCCATCGAATGCGTGGAAGACGCCTTCAACCTGGCCCGCGAAGGCGCGGCCTCGGTGTTCGCCCTCAAGATCGCCAAGAACGGCGGCCCGCGCGCGGTGTTGCGCACGGCTGCGATTGCCGAAGCGGCCGGTATCGGTCTGTACGGCGGCACCATGCTCGAAGGCGGCATCGGCACCCTGGCCTCGGCGCATGCCTTCCTGACCTTGAACAAGTTGGCCTGGGACACCGAACTGTTCGGCCCGCTGCTGCTCACCGAAGACATCCTCACCGAGCCGCCGGTGTACCGCGATTTTGCGCTGCATGTCTCCACCGCGCCGGGCCTGGGCCTGACCATTGATGAAGAGCGTTTGGCGTTCTTCCGTCGTGACAAACACTAAGAGGCGCCTGCCATGTTGTTCCACGTAAAAATGACTGTGAACCTGCCACTGGACATGAACCCCGAGCACGCCGCTGGTCTGAAGGCGCAAGAGAAAGCCCTGGCGCAGCGGCTGCAACAAGAGGGCAAATGGCGCCACCTGTGGCGCATCGCCGGGCACTACGCCAACTACAGCGTGTTCGACGTCGACAGCGTGCAAGACCTGCACGACCTGCTGATGCAACTGCCGCTTTTTCCCTACATGGCCATCGAAGTGAACGCCTTGTGCCGACACCCTTCGTCGATCCATGAGGACGACCGCTGAGCCTGTTTTGCCCCCAATAATGACAAGATGAGGATTGCACCATGTCCATCCGACTTTCCCAGACTGCCCACGCTCAACAGTTTCTCGAAGAAGCCAGCGGCAACCTTAACGACGCCGGCAACCCGCGCACTAAGGCGCTGATCTACCGGATCCTGCGTGACGCGGTGAACATCATCGAAGACCTGGAAGTGACCCCGGAAGAGTTCTGGAAGGCGGTCAACTACCTCAACGAGTTGGGCAAGAACCAAGAGGCGGGTTTGCTCGCCGCCGGGCTGGGCCTGGAGCATTACCTGGATTTGCTGATGGATGCTGCGGACGAGGAGGCCGGTAAATCCGGCGGCACCCCGCGCACCATCGAAGGCCCGCTGTATGTGGCCGGCGCGCCGCTGAGCAAGTACGAAGCGCGGCTGGACGATGGCAAGGATGACGCAGTGCCGCTGTTCATGCGCGGGCAAGTGCGCGACACCGACGGCAAGCCGCTGGCGGGGGCGATTGTCGATGTGTGGCAGGCGAATACCGGTGGCACCTATTCGTGGTTTGACCCGACGCAGTCGGAATTCAACCTGCGTCGGCGCATTGAGACCGATGCCCAGGGCAACTACCGTTTTCGCAGCATCGTGCCGTCCGGCTACGGCTGCCCGCCGACTGGGCCGACTCAACAGCTGCTCGACCAACTGGGGCGTCATGGACAGCGGCCGGCGCATATTCACTTCTTCATCTCGGCGCCGGGGTACCGGCATTTGACCACGCAGATCAACCTCTCGGATGACCCGTACCTGCATGATGATTTTGCTTATGCGACGCGTGATGAGTTGATTGCGCAAATTCGCTTCAGTGAGGATCAGCAACTGGCGCGGGAGTTTGGGGTGGAGGGGAGGTTTGCGCAGATTGATTTTGACTTTGAGTTGCAGGTGGCTGACGCACCGGTAGAGCAAAAACGCATGCAGCGCATGCGCGCCCTAGAAGACTAAACACGGGCTGATCGTTCCCACGCGGAGCGTGGGAACGATCATGGTGCTATTTGCGCACGACTAAGTCCAACACCTCATCCCGATCCTTGATCTTCTGCAACACAATCTCCGAGCGAATATCCATCACCCCGGCCGTGCGGTTCAGGTGGTTCACGATAAAGTCCGAAAAGTGCTTCAAGTTCCTCGCCTGCACGCGCAGCACATAGTTGCTGGCGCCGGTAATCACATACGCACTGGCCACCTCCGGCCAGCCTTGCACCTTCTTGATAAACGTCTCATGCCAATCCTCCACGTCCTGGCGCAAGGACAGGTGCACGATGGCTTCCAACTCGATTCCCAGCTGTTCGGCGTTCAACACTGCGCGGTAGCCGCTGATGATTCCCTCGCTCTCCAGCAGGCGCAAACGGCGCAGGCAGGCGGAGGGCGACAGGGCGACTTTTTCCGCCAGTTCCTGGTTGCTGATGCGCCCATCCTGTTGCAAAAAATGCAGGAGGCGCAGGTCGGTGGCGTCGAGAATCATGCTTAGAATAAATCCGCGTGTTTTAGGGTTAAATTCGAATTTCCTACAGCTTAATTAGCCTGTTACCCACCACTTTGCACGAAAATTCTCTAAAACTTCGTTCATTATTTGGTCCATATTCACTTATAAAAACCAGGACAACCCATGACCACCCGAAGCCACTGCCAAGCCCTCGACGCCCAGGACCCGTTGGCGCCGCTGCGCCATCAGTTCGCCTTGCCTGAGGGCGTGATCTACCTCGACGGCAACTCCCTCGGCGCACGCCCGGTGGCGGCGTTGGCGCGGGCGCAGCAGGTGATCGCCGACGAGTGGGGCAATGGTTTGATTCGCAGCTGGAACAGCGCCGGCTGGGCGGATTTGTCCCAGCGTTTGGGTAACCGTCTGGCGCCTCTGATTGGCGCGCGCGACGGTGAGGTGGTAATCACCGATACCACCTCGATCAACTTGTTCAAGGTGCTCAGCGCCGCGTTGAGCGTGCAGCGCCAACGTGTGCCCGGGCGTAAGGTGATCGTCAGCGAGGCGAGCAATTTTCCCACCGACCTGTACATCGCCCAAGGCCTGGCCGAGTTGCTGCAACAGGGTTATTCGTTGCGACTGGTGAACAGCCCCGATGAACTGCCGCAGGCCATCGACCAGGATGTGGCAGTGGTGATGCTTACCCACGTCAACTACAAGACCGGCTACATGTACGACATGCAGGCGCTCACCGCCTTGAGCCACGAATGTGGCGCGTTGAGCATCTGGGACCTGGCGCATTCGGCAGGCGCGGTGCCTATCGACCTGCACAAGGCGGGGGCCGATTACGCGATTGGCTGCACCTACAAATACCTCAATGGCGGGCCGGGTTCCCAGGCGTTTGTGTGGGTCAACCCAGCGTTGGTGGACCTGGTGCGCCAGCCGTTGTCGGGCTGGTTCGGGCATACCCGGCAGTTTGCGATGGAAGCTCAATACGCCCCGAGCAGCGGCATCGCACGTTACTTGTGCGGCACCCAGCCGATCACCTCGCTGGCCATGGTCGAATGCGGCCTGGAGATTTTTGCCCAGACCGACATGGCCAGCCTGCGGACTAAATCCCTGGCGTTGACTGACCTGTTTATCGCGCTGGTGGAGGCCCGCTGCGCCGCCCACGGCCTGGTGCTGATTACGCCACGTGAACACGCCAAACGCGGCAGCCATGTGAGCTTCGAACACCCCGAAGGGTATGCGGTTATCCAGGCGCTGATCGCCCGGGGCGTGATCGGCGATTACCGTGAGCCGCGCATCATGCGGTTTGGTTTTACCCCGCTGTACACCAGCTTTACCGAGGTATGGGACGCCGTGGAAATCCTCGGTGACATTCTCGATAACCACACCTGGGATCAACCGCAGTTCAAAGTGCGCAACAGCGTCACTTAAGAGCACCGCAAAACTAATCTGGGAGCTGGCTTGCCTGCGATAGCGTCAGTGAATTCACCGCCGCTATCGCAGGCACGCCAGCGCCCACAGGGTTCGGCACCGGCAGTAACAAGCACAATAATAAAGGGGCACACCACGTGACCACGCCAGACAACGGTTTTGCAGAGATCACCCACCGCGAGCTAGGCCTGCGGCGCCAGCTCACTTCCGGCCAGATGAGCATGATCGCCATCGGTGGTGCTATTGGCACCGGGCTGTTCATGGGCAGCGCCTATGCCATCGGCTATGCGGGGCCGAGTGTGTTGGTGAGCTATGCCATCGGCGCGCTGATCACCTTGCTGTTGATGGGCTGCCTGGCGGAAATGACGGTGGCGCATTCCACCTCGGGCTCGTTTGGCGCCTACGCCGAGTTCTACATCAGCCCGCTGGCCGGGTTCCTGGTGCGTTATGCCTACTGGGCGGCGATTGTGCTGGCCGTGGGCGCCGAGGTCACGGCGGTGGCGATGTACATGAAGTACTGGTTCGCCAACGTGCCGGAGTGGGTGTGGATCGTGTCATTTTCCAGTGTGCTGGTCCTGCTCAATGCGATCAGCGTGAAGACCTTCGGCAACTTCGAGTACTGGTTCTCGACGATCAAGATCAGCGCCATTGTCGGCTTCATCATCCTCGCGGTGTACGTGGTGTTCGGCTCGGGTAACCCGCAATTTGGCGTGCAGAACTACACGGCCCACGACGGCTTTTTCCCGCATGGTTTGAGCGGTATGTGGATCGCGGTGATCGTGTCGATCTTCAGCTACCTGAGTGTGGAGATGATTGCAGTGGCCGCCGGTGAAGCCGCCGACCCGGAGCAGGCGGTGAAGAAAGCCTTCCGCGCTACCATCGTGCGGCTGGTGGTGTTCTACCTGCTGACCCTGGCGCTGATGCTGGCCATCGTGCCGTGGAATCAGGCCGGCCAGACCCAGAGCCCGTTTGTCACAGTAATGCAGACCATCGGCATTCCCGGCGCCACCGGGGTGATGAACTTCGTGATTCTGATCGCAGCGCTGTCGGCGATGAACAGCCAGCTCTACATCACCACACGCATGATGTTCAGCCTGTCACGCGCAGGCTTTGCGCCCAAGTCCATGGGCGCCTTGAGCAAGAACGGGATTCCGCTGAATGCGCTGCTGCTGTCCAGCTCGGGCATTGCCCTGGCGACCTTGCTCAACGTGGTGTACCCAGAGAGCTCGTTCACCTTGATGATGGCGATCTCGATGTTTGGCGCGATCTTCACCTGGTTCATGATCTTCCTCACGCACCTGTTCTTCCGCCGTTATCGCAAGCGCCATGGCGGGGCGAAGCTGTCGTTCCAACTGCGCCTGTTTCCCTACAGCACGCTGTTGGGCCTGGTGCTGATGGGCGCGGTGATGATCACCACGTACTTCACCGAGGCGTTCAAGATGACCCTGGTGTTCGGCGTGCCGTTCCTGCTGATTCTGTCGGCGGTGTACTACGGGTTTTTCCGCAAGGGCAGGGCCAAGGCGTCGAACAAGGCCTTGGCATAGCCGGGCAATTGCTCGAAGGACCGCGCGCATAACAGCAGCGTGCGACAGGCCCAGTTTTCTTGCAGAGGGTGGGCCTTGACGCGGCGCTCCAGCGGCCAGCGCTCCAGTGCGGCCTGGGGCACGATGCCCAGGCCCGCGCCGCCGGCGACCATGCGAATCAGCCCGTCAAAACCATCGGCACGGATCCGGGTTTGCAGACGAAAGCCCGCGTGCAGCGCCTGTTCTTCCAGGTACACCGCCAGTGCACTGTTGGCGGTGAGGCCTACGTAGTCGTATGGCAGGCTGTCGATGAAACTCACGGTGCCCGCCGTCAGCGGATGGTCCAGAGGCATGATCAGCACTAACGGGTCGTCGCGAAACGCCAGGGTCTGCAGGCCGTGGGTGTCCACCGCGTCGGAAATAATCCCAAGGTCCGCCGTGCCTTGGCGCAACGCCTGGGTGATGCGCAGGCTGGGCAGCTCTTGCAGGTCGATATCGAGGTTGGGGTGTTCGCGTAGAAAATCTGCGAGTAGCTCCGGCAGGTATTCGCTCAGGGCCGTGGTGTTGCACAGCAGGCGCACCTGGCCTTTGACGCCATTGGCGTATTCGGCCAGGTCCTGTTGCAGGTGCTCGGCCTGTTGCAGCAGCAGGCGCGCGTGGCGGGCCAGGGCCTTGCCCGCTGGCGTCGGTGTGACGCCACGACGGCCGCGCTCGAGAAATTCGATGCCCAATGAAGCTTCCATCGCACGGATGCGAGCGCTGGCGGCGGCCAGGGATAAATGGCTGCGGGCCGCGCCTGCGGTGATGTTGCCGGCGTCGAGAATGTTCAGGTAGAGGCGCAGGTCGATCAGGTCAAAGTGCATGGCTGGGTCTCTCGGGTGACTGAACTGGCCTCGTCGCAGGCAAGCCAGCTCCCACACTTGGATTTGTGAACACATTTGAAAAGTGGGAGGCAAGCAGCCCCCCACTTGGATTTGTGAACACATTTGAAAAGTGGGAGGCAAGCAGCCCCACACTTGGATTTGTGAACACATTTGAAAAGTGGGAGGCAAGCAGCCCCCCACTTGGATTTGTGAACACATTTGAAAAGTGGGAGGCAAGCAGCCCCACACTTGGATTTGTGAACACATTTGAAAAGTGGGAGGCAAACAGCCCCACACTTGGATTTGTGAACACATTTCAAGTGTGGGAGCTGGCTTGCCTGCGATGGCGCCCTCAGCCTCATGAAAAACAAGAGGCTGCCTCAGTATATGGCGAATTTTCATAACCGCCTTAACACCCCACAATCGACCGATGACTACCTTCCTAGCGTTCTACCAAAACCTCGGTCCCGCCTTGACGCTGCTGGTACTTGGCACTTTCCTGCTGGCGGGCACCGTCAAAGGCGTCATCGGCCTGGGCCTGCCTACCGTGGCCATGGGCATGCTCGGCCTGGCTATGCTTCCGGCGCAGGCTGCGGCATTGCTGATCATTCCTTCGACGGTCACCAACCTCTGGCAACTGGCATTCGGCGGCCACTTGAGCGCTTTGCTCAAGCGCCTGTGGCCGATGCTGTTGCTGATTTTCCTTGGCACCGGGCTCGGCACGCTGTGGTTGGGCATGGACCGTGGGCATTGGGTGGTGCGCGCGCTGGGCGCGGCGTTGTTGGCGTATGCCTTGAGCGGGCTGTTCCTGCCTGCATTCAAGGTGAAACCTCACACCGAGCGCTGGCTGGGCCCGTTGTGTGGGCTGATCACCGGCATCATCACCTCGGCCACTGGTGTGTTCGTGATTCCCGCCGTGCCGTACCTGCAAGCCTTGGGCTTGAATCGGGATCAACTGGTGCAGGCCTTGGGGCTGTCGTTTACTGTGTCTACGCTGGCGTTGGCTGCCGGCTTGGCCTGGCGTGGGACCTTGGGCGGTGGCGAAATCAATGCCTCGCTGTTGGCGCTGCTGCCCGCGTTGTTGGGCATGTGGCTGGGCCAGGCGCTGCGTCAGCGCATCAGTGCGGTGTTGTTCAAACGGGTATTTTTTATCGGCATGGCAGTGTTAGGTGGTCATCTGCTGATCAGCGGCTAAGGCAAGAGTACGGCGTTATTCGTGCGTTTTGGTCAAATGTATTTTGCCGCACCGCTGCTTATTCACAGGGTTGAATGTCGATAGCCTGCCGGCAGATATTTTCAACCCTCTGGATACCTCCCATGAAAAAAGTACTCCTGCTGAACGGCGGCAAGCAATTCGCCCACTCCGACGGCCGTTACAACACCACCTTGCATGACACCGCCGTGGCCGTGCTCGACCGTGGCGGCATCGACGTCAACGTTACCCACATCGACGAAGGCTACGACGTGGCCGAAGAAGTGGCCAAATTCCTCTGGGCTGATGTGATCATCTATCAAATGCCCGGCTGGTGGATGGGCGCGCCATGGATCGTCAAAAAGTACATCGACGAAGTCTTCACTGAAGGTCACGGCAGCCTGTATGCCAGCGATGGCCGCACGCGTTCCGATTCGTCGCAAAAGTACGGCAGCGGCGGCCTCATTCAGGGCAAGCAATACATGCTGTCGCTGACCTGGAACGCGCCGCAGCAAGCCTTCGACGCCCCCACCGACTTCTTCGAAGCCAAGGGCGTGGACGCGGTGTACTTCCCGTTCCACAAGGCCAACGAGTTTCTCGGCATGACCAGCCTGCCGACCTTCCTGTGCGTGGACGTGATGAAACGCCCGGCCATCGAGGCTGACGTGGCGCGCTACCAGCAGCATCTGGCGCAGGTGTTTAACCTGCCGGTGTAAGCTGCTACCCACCGATCAAGAAGGACAGCCTGTGAAAGCCCGATCCGATGAGTTACAGATCTTCGTCAGCGTGATTGAGTGCGGCTCGATTTCCGCCGCGGCGGAGCAGGTCGGGCAGACGCCCTCGGCGGTCAGCCGCACCTTGTCGCGCCTGGAAGCCAAGCTCGACACCACACTGATCAACCGCACCACGCGGCGCATGGACCTGACCGAAGAGGGCAAGTACTTCTTCGAGCAGGCCAAGGTGATCCTGGCGCAGATGGATGACTTGGAAGAACGCCTGTCGTCGCGCCAGAAAAACCCGGCCGGGCGCCTGCGCATCAATGCCGCCGTGCCGTTCATGCTGCACGGGATCGTGCCGTACATTGCCGAGTTCCGCAGCCTCTACCCCGAAATACAGCTGGAGCTGAACAGCGATGACTTGATCATCGACCTGCTGGAACAGAGCACCGACATTGCCATTCGCATCGGCGCGCTCGCCGACTCCACATTGCACGCCCGTTCCCTGGGCTGTACGCCGCTGCATATCCTCGCCAGCCCCGACTACCTCAAGCAATACGGCACGCCCACCACGGTTGCCGAATTGGCGGACCACACGTTGCTCGGCTTCACCCAAACTGAAACCCTCAACCATTGGCCGCTGCGCCATGTGGAAGGCGACCGGTGGCTGATCCAGCCGAGCATCGCCGCCTCCAGCGGCGAAACCTTGCGCCAGTTGGCGTTGGAAGGGCAGGGCATTGGCTGCCTGTCGAACTTCATGACGGTCGAAGACATCAACGCCGGGCGCCTGGTGCCGGTGCTGGAGGCGTTCAACAGTGGCTATCGCCAGCCGATCCACGCGGTGTTCTACCGCAACTCGCAGTTGGCGCTGCGCATCCAGTGCTTCCTGGACTTCATTCAGGCCAAGCTGGCGCGGTATGCCTGCTGATTCGTGACCTGTGCGCAAGATTGAATTGGGCAACAGGGTCTTATTCGACAGGGATGGGGCCTCGATACTGGACGCATCACTTACCCAGTCAGGAGCACACTCCATGAACGTATTCGTTACCGGCGCAGCAGGGTTTATCGGCGGTTCCATTGCCACCGGCCTGGTCAAGGCTGGCCATAGCGTTACCGGCCTGGTGCGCAGCGCCGAGCAGGCCGCTGAAATGACCGCCCTGGGCATCACTCCGGTGATCGGCACCCTGGACGACGCAGCCGTGTTGACCGAGCAGGCTTCGAAGGCTGATGCGGTGATCAACGCCGCCAGCAGCGACCATCGGGCTGCAGTGGAGACCTTGCTGGCTGCGTTGAAAGGTTCGAACAAGCCGTTCCTGCACACCAGTGGTTCGAGCATCGTTGGTGATGCATCGGGCGGTAAGGCCAGTGATGTCATCTACTTCGAAGACAACTTGCCGGCGCCGACCGTCGATAAGGCCGCGCGTGTGGCCATCGACAACCTGATCCTGGCGGCCGCCCAAGACGGCGTGAATTCGGCGGTGATCTGCAACACCCTGATCTATGGCCACAGCCTGGGCGTGAAGCGTGACAGCGTGCAATTGCCGCGACTGCTCAAGCAGGCGCGCAAAAGTGGCGTGGTACGGCATGTGGGCAGCGGGCAGAACATCTGGTCTAACGTGCACATTGAAGACGTGGTGGCGCTGTACCTGCTGGCACTTGAGAAGAATGTGCCGGGCACTTTCTACTTTGTGGAAAGCAGCGAAGCGGCATTTGTCGACATGACCACCGCCATCGCCCAAGCGCTGAACCTGGGCCAACCACAGGACTGGCCGTTGGCCGAGGCTGAAGCCGAGTGGGGCTATGAAATGGCCAACTATGGCCTGGGTTCCAACAGCCGTGTACGTGGCAAGCATGCCCGTGAACTGCTGGGCTGGGCGCCGAAGCGGACGTCGGTGGTGGAGTGGATTCGCAACGAAATGGTGTGATTTTCACGGGGCCGCTGGGTACATATCCGTTATTTGGGTGATGGCTGATAT
>NZ_JBJGXU010000056.1:0-36235 GCF_045447305.1 Pseudomonas sp. D47
ATAGCAGCCGTTACCCAAATAACGGATATGTACCCAGCGCCCCCGCGAAAACCAAAGAACTCAACCCGAAAAAAAGATGTGTAGATACCGATGCTATAAAGGGGCGCACTGCGCCCCTTTATTCATGGGATAAACAGCCTGCGCAAAATTGACCCACGGGTTTACAATTGCCGCTCCTGATCAGGAGTATCCCTGTGCTGACTCATCTCGATTCCCAAGGTCGCGCCCATATGGTCGACGTCACCGACAAAGCCGTGACGTTCCGCGAAGCCGTGGCCGAAGCGCGGGTGCGCATGCTGCCCGACACCCTGAAAATGATTGTCGACGGCGCCCACCCCAAGGGCGACGTATTTGCCGTGGCCCGTATTGCCGGGATCCAGGCGGCCAAAAAAACCAGTGACCTGATCCCGCTGTGCCACCCGCTGATGCTCACCGGCGTCAAGGTCGAGCTGCGCGCCGATGGCGTGGACGCTGTGCATATCCTCGCGCGCTGCAAACTCAGCGGCCAGACCGGCGTGGAGATGGAAGCCCTCACCGCCGCCAGCGTCGCGGCGCTGACGATCTACGACATGTGCAAGGCCGTGGACCGTGGCATGACCATCGAAAGTATTCGCCTGCTGGAAAAGCTCGGCGGCAAAAGCGGGCATTTCAAGGCGGACCAGGCATGAGCATCAACGTATTGTTTTTTGCGCGCTACGCCGAGGCGGTCGGCTTTGACTCGCTGGAGATGGAAGGTGATTTCGCCACGGTTGATGCGGTGCGCCAGGCGCTGGCGGCAGACCCTGAGTTTGCAGTGCTCAACGAACCCAGCTTGATGTGCGCGCGCAACGAGGAGCTGTGTGGCCTCGATGAACCGGTGCAAGCAGGCGATGAAGTCGCGTTTTTTCCGCCCGTGACCGGAGGTTGATCATGGCGATTCGCGTACAGGCCGAGGCATTTGATCCAGGCTTCGAGGTCAACGCGATGCACGCGGCGAATGTCGGCGTGGGCGCGGTGGTGAGTTTTGTCGGCTATGTGCGCGACTTCAATGATGGGCGCGATGTGTCGGGGATGTTCCTTGAGCACTACCCCGGCATGACCGAAAAAGCCCTGGCCAAGATCGCCGTGGAGGCCGAGCAACGCTGGCCGTTGCTCAAGCTGGAAGTGCTGCACCGTATCGGCGCACTTGAGCCGGGCGAGCCGATTGTGTTCGTGGCCGCCGCCAGTGCGCATCGCCAGGCCGCGTTTGATGCCTGCGCATTTGTGATGGACTACCTGAAGACCCGCGCGCCGTTCTGGAAGAAAGAAAACACCCCGGAAGGCCCGCGCTGGGTGGAAGGGCGGGGCAGCGATCACGCGGCGGCGGATCGCTGGAAATAAGCCTGATGCAAAAGCAAATGTGGGCGCTGGCCAGCTCCCACATTTTTTACCGCATGTGAGCCTTAAGGGCGCTTGCGCTCCACAGCCCGCAGCAAGTGCGTCGGCGGCGTTTCGCAGCTGATCTTGCGGCCCAGCAACGTCTCGATGGACGGCAACTGGTACGAGTCATCTTCACCGGCAAAGCTGATCGACACACCCGCAGCGCCTGCACGGCCGGTACGGCCAATGCGGTGCACGTAGTCGTCCGGCACTTCCGGCAGGGTGAAGTTGATCACGTGGCTGATGCCGTCGATGTGAATCCCGCGCCCGGCCACGTCGGTGGCCACCAGCACGCGAATCTTGCCTTCGCGAAAGCCTTCCAGGGTCTTGATGCGCTTGTGCTGCGGCACATCGCCCGACAGTTGCGCGGCGTTGACGCCATCACGCACCAGGCGTTCTTCGATGCGGCGCACTTCGTCCTTGCGGTTGGCAAACACCATGACGCGCTCCCAACCGTTGTCGTTGATCAGGTTGTAAAGCAGCTTGTACTTGTCGGCACCGGCCACGGCGTAGATGTGCTGTTCGACGTTTTCGCTGGCGACGTTCAGCGCTTCGATCTCGACGATGGACGGGTCGGTGGTCCACTGCTTGGCGAGGTTCATCACGTCTTCGGTAAAGGTCGCGGAGAACAGCAGGGTCTGGCGCTCGTTTTTCGGCGGGGTCTGGCGAATGATCTGGCGTACTTGCGGGATGAAGCCCATGTCGAGCATGCGGTCGGCTTCGTCCAGCACCATCACTTCGACCATGTCCAGGTGCACGTCGCCGCGCTGGTTGAAGTCGAGCAGGCGGCCAGGGGTGGCGACCAGGATGTCGCAGTGACGGGCTTCAAGGTGCTTGAGCTGCTTGTCGAAGTCCATGCCGCCCACGAACGTCATGACGTTGAGGCCGGTGTACTTGGTCAGGTCGGCGGCGTCCTTGGCGATCTGCACCACCAGTTCGCGGGTCGGGGCGATGATCAGTGCGCGCGGCTCACCCATGTAGCGCTCTTTGGGCGGCGGCGTCTGCAGCAACTGGGTGATGATCGAGATCAGGAACGCGGCGGTCTTGCCGGTGCCGGTTTGGGCGCGGCCAATGGCGTCTTTGCCCGCCAGGGTGAAGCCCAGCACTTGCGCCTGGATCGGTGTGCAGTACGGGAAACCCAGGTCCTGGATGGCGTGCATCAGTTCCGGGGCCAGCTTGAAATCGTGGAAGCGGGTTTTACCTTCCAGGGGCTCGACGGCGAAGTCTTCGAGCTTCCATGGCGTCACGGGCGGTTTGGGTGCACGTTCGCGGCGCGGTGCTTTGGGCGCAGGTGCAGGCTCGGCTTCAGCGGCTTTTACCGGTTCAGTCGGTATCACCGGTGGCTTCTTCGGCGCGGCGACAGGTGCGGTCCGTTCTGGCTGTTGACCGTCGTTGCGGTTGCCGGGCTTGGGGGCAGGAGCACTGGGAACAGGCGCGAGCGGCTCAGCCTCGCTTTTGCCGAACATCTTCTTAAGTGCTTTGAGCACGGTGATCTCATTAATTGGTTAAGGAATGTACGCCGGCCAGTGTAATGCAAGAATCGGGCGCGGCGTAGTGCGTTGGTCATACGGCTACATAATGTATGGATTTCAGCCCAGCCGGGCGCTCAACCAGGTGCCGATATCGCGTATCTCTTCAGGTAACACTTCGTGACCCATTGGGTATTCCTGCCATGTCACGGTGACACCACGGCTCTTCAAATGCTCGTAGGCGCTGCGGCCCATGGCGTTCTGCACCACGTCATCGTACTGGCCGTGCAGGAACAAGGTCGGAATACGCTGCTGGCTGGCGGAAATTTCCAGCTCGTCACCGAAGGTCGGCGCATAGGTGGAGAGGGCGATAACGCCACCCAGTGGTCCCTGCCATTTCAGGAAGGCGGTGTGGAAGACCACGGCGCCACCTTGGGAAAATCCAGCGAGGAAAATCCGCGAGGCGTCTATTCCGGTTCTCTTCTGATCTTCGATCAAGTCCGTGAGCATTTTGGCGGACACTTCCAGCTCTTCCAGGCTGATCGAGCGGGCCGGGCTCATGGCCTTGATGTCGTACCAGCTGGGCATCTCGTAACCGCCATTGATGGTCACCGGACGCGTCGGCGCCTGGGGCAATACAAAGCGTGTGGACTGCAAGGTTTCCTGTAGCGCCTCGGCCACCGGCAGGAAGTCGTAGCGATCGGCACCCAGGCCATGCAACCAGATGACGCAGGCGTCTGCGGGCTTGGCGGGCTGAAGAATCAAGGGTTCGGTCATGTCTGCTCCATATATGTGCGTGCGCTCCGATAGGGTGCGTCGGAACGGTGCGCGACAGGTTGATCTGTTAAGAGAATGTCGCAAGGGTGAAAGTTTTTCTATTGACCATGGGCTGAAACGGCTCAGCCATCACTCTGGTACGGGCCTTGCTATGTGTAGGTCGATGTCAGAACTATCCCATGACGGTAACACTATCAGTGACTGCCGCTTGTGGGATAGCCACTGGAATTACCGCGACAACTTCATGCCGCTTGACCCCAAAAAAAGCCAACACGGGTTGATATCGCCTCATAAGGGTGCGCTGAGGTTGGAGCTCCGACACAACAAGAGCAAAACTGGAGGTTTGAATGAAGGTATTGAAATCCACCCTGGCCATTGTGACCGCGGCCGCTGTACTGGGTGTCAGTGGTTTTGCCCAAGCCGGCGCCACCCTGGACGCCGTGCAGAAGAAAGGCTTCGTGCAATGTGGCGTGAGTGACGGCCTGCCGGGTTTCTCGGTGCCGGATGCCAGCGGCAAGATCCTTGGGATCGATGCTGACGTTTGCCGCGCTGTGGCCGCTGCCGTTTTCGGTGATGCGACCAAGGTCAAGTTCAGCCAGTTGAATGCCAAGGAGCGTTTCACCGCGCTTCAATCCGGCGAAGTCGACATCCTGTCGCGTAACACCACCATGACCAGCTCTCGCGATTCGGGCATGGGCCTGAAATTCCCAGGCTTCATTACCTACTACGACGGCATCGGCTTCCTGGTTAACAACAAACTGGGCGTAAAAAGTGCTAAGGAACTGGACGGTGCAACCATCTGCATCCAGGCCGGTACCACCACTGAGTTGAACGTCTCTGACTTCTTCCGCGCCAACAACCTCAAATACACCCCGATCACCTTCGACACCTCTGATGAAAGCGCCAAGTCGCTGGAGTCGGGCCGTTGCGACGTGCTGACCTCCGACAAGTCCCAACTGTTCGCCCAGCGCAGCAAGTTGGCCTCGCCGAAAGACTACGTGGTGCTGCCGGAAACCATTTCCAAAGAACCACTGGGCCCAGTCGTGCGTAACGGCGACGACGAGTGGCTGGCCATCGTGCGCTGGGTTGGCTACGCCATGCTCAACGCTGAAGAAGCCGGTATCACCTCGAAAAACGTTGAAGCTGAAGCCAAGTCCACCAAGAACCCGGATGTTGCGCGTCTGCTCGGTGCTGACGGCGAGTACGGCAAAGACCTGAAAGTGAAAAAAGACTGGGTTGTACAGATCGTCAAGCAAGTCGGTAACTACGGTGAAGTGTTCGAGCGCAACCTGGGCAAGAGCACCCCGCTGGAAATCGACCGTGGCCTGAACGCGCTGTGGAACAACGGCGGCATTCAATACGCACCACCTGTGCGCTGATCGCTGATGGTTCTATCACCCGGTGGGCCAACCGCCGGGTGATGTTCTGTTCCATTATTTCCGGGGCACTTCATGCAAAATCAAATCGGCGCACCAAAGCAGAAGCTCAGCTTCAGCGATCCCAAAGTGCGTGCGTGGCTCTTCCAGATCATCACGATTGTGGCGGTGGTCTCGCTGGGCTGGTACCTCTTCAACAATACGCAAACCAACCTTCAGCACCGGGGCATTACCTCGGGTTTCGACTTTCTTGAACGCAGTGCCGGCTTCGGCATTGCTCAGCACCTGATCGACTACACCGAATCGGACACCTACGCCCGCGTCTTTGTGATCGGCCTGCTCAACACCTTGCTGGTGACCGTGATCGGCGTGGTCCTGGCGACGCTGCTGGGTTTCGTCATCGGTGTGGCGCGTCTGTCGCCGAACTGGATGATCAACAAACTGGCGACGGTGTATGTGGAAGTGTTCCGCAACATTCCGCCGCTGCTGCAGATTCTGTTCTGGTATTTCGCGGTGTTCCTGACCATGCCGGGGCCGCGTGCCAGCCATAATTTCGGTGACACGTTCTTTGTCAGCAGCCGTGGCCTGAACATGCCGGCTGCATTGGCGGCTGACGGCTTCTGGCCGTTTGTGGTCAGTGTGGTCATCGCCATCGTGGCAATCGTGCTGAGGACGCGTTGGGCCAACAAGCGCTTTGAAGCGACCGGGGTGCCGTTCCACAAGTTCTGGGCTGGCCTGGCATTGCTCATCGTGATCCCGGCGTTGTGCGCCTTGATGTTCGGCGCGCCGCTGCACTGGGAAATGCCCAAGCTGCAAGGTTTCAACTTTGTCGGCGGCTGGGTATTGATCCCTGAACTGCTGGCGTTGACCCTAGCGCTTACCGTCTATACGGCAGCGTTTATTGCCGAGATCGTGCGTTCGGGCATCAAGTCCGTCAGCCACGGCCAGACCGAAGCCGCGCGCTCCCTGGGCCTGCGCCCTGGGCCGACGCTGCGCAAGGTCATCATCCCGCAGGCCCTGCGGGTGATCATTCCGCCGCTGACCAGCCAATACCTGAACCTGGCGAAAAACTCGTCGCTGGCTGCCGGTATCGGTTACCCAGAAATGGTGTCGCTGTTTGCCGGTACGGTGCTCAACCAGACCGGGCAGGCGATCGAGGTTATTGCCATCACCATGAGCGTGTACCTGGCGATCAGCATCAGCATTTCCCTGCTGATGAATTGGTACAACAAGCGCATTGCGCTGATCGAGCGGTGAGGAAACACACATGAGTTCGCATACGTTCAAACCTGATATGCCACCGCCGAGCAAAGTCTTCGGGCCGATCGCATGGATGCGCGCCAACCTGTTTTCCAGCTGGCTCAACACCCTGCTGACGCTGTTGGCGTTTTACCTGATCTACCTGATTGTGCCGCCGATCCTGCACTGGGCCATCCTCGACGCCAACTGGGTCGGGACCACACGCGCTGATTGCACCAAAGAGGGCGCCTGTTGGGTGTTTATCCAACAGCGCTTCGGGCAGTTCATGTACGGCTACTACCCGGGCGATCTGCGCTGGCGCGTGGACCTGACCGTGTGGCTGGCCATCGTCGGCGTGGCGCCGTTGTTCATCTCGCGTTTTCAACGCAAGGCGATCTACGGCCTGAGCTTTCTGGTGCTGTACCCGATCATCGCCTACTTCCTGCTGCACGGCGGCATCTTCGGCCTGACCAACGTGGCCACCAGCCAATGGGGCGGCCTGATGCTGACCCTGGTCATCGCCACGGTCGGCATTGCCGGCGCGTTGCCGTTGGGCATTGTGCTGGCGTTGGGACGGCGCTCGAACATGCCGGCGATTCGAGTGGTCTGCGTGACCTTCATCGAATTCTGGCGCGGCGTGCCGTTGATCACCGTGCTGTTCATGTCGTCGGTGATGCTGCCGTTGTTCCTGCCCGAAGGCATGGGCATCGACAAACTGCTGCGCGCGTTGATCGGCGTGATCCTGTTCCAGTCGGCCTACGTGGCTGAAGTGGTGCGCGGTGGCTTGCAGGCGATTCCCAAGGGGCAGTACGAAGCGGCCGCGGCGATGGGCTTGGGTTACTGGCGCAGCATGGGCCTGGTGATTCTGCCGCAAGCCTTGAAGCTGGTGATCCCGGGCATCGTCAACACGTTTATTGCGCTGTTCAAGGACACCAGCCTTGTGATCATCATCGGCCTGTTCGACCTGCTCAACAGCGTCAAACAAGCCGCCGCCGACCCGAAATGGTTGGGCATGGCCACTGAAGGCTACGTGTTCGCCGCCCTGGTGTTCTGGATTTTCTGTTTTGGTATGTCGCGCTATTCCATTCATTTGGAACACAAGCTCGACACAGGCCACAAGCGTTAGGAGTTGTTGTTATGAGCGAAGCGATCAAACAGCCTGTGAGCCCTGAAGGCATTATCCAGATGCAGGGCGTCAACAAGTGGTACGGCCAGTTCCACGTGTTGAAAGACATCAACCTCAACGTCAAGCAGGGCGAGCGTATCGTGCTGTGCGGCCCGTCGGGTTCGGGCAAGTCCACCACCATCCGCTGCCTCAACCGCTTGGAAGAGCACCAGCAAGGCCGCATCGTGGTCGATGGCGTGGAACTGACCAACGACCTCAAGCAGATCGAAGCGATCCGCCGTGAAGTCGGCATGGTGTTCCAGCACTTCAACCTGTTCCCGCACCTGACCATCCTGCAAAACTGCACGCTGGCGCCGATGTGGGTGCGCAAGATGCCCAAGCGCAAGGCCGAAGAAATCGCCATGCATTACTTGGAGCGTGTGCGCATCCCGGAGCAGGCCCACAAGTTCCCGGGGCAACTGTCCGGCGGCCAGCAACAGCGTGTGGCCATCGCGCGTGCCCTGTGCATGAAACCGAAAATCATGCTGTTCGACGAACCGACCTCGGCGCTGGACCCGGAAATGGTCAAGGAAGTACTCGACACCATGATCGGCCTGGCCGAAGACGGCATGACCATGTTGTGCGTGACCCACGAAATGGGCTTTGCCCGCACCGTGGCCAACCGCGTGATCTTCATGGACAAGGGCGAAATCGTCGAGCAGGCGGCGCCGAATGACTTCTTCGACAACCCGCAGAATGATCGGACCAAGTTGTTCTTGAGCCAGATTTTGCATTGATCGACGTTTGAAGCGATAAACCCGGCCTGGTGCCGGGTTTATTTTTGCTTGTCTAGGACGCTTTGAGGGCGTCTTGCGTTTCGTTGTTGAGGGTGTAGGTGAAGGCGTTGCGCAGGTCTGCGCCTTCGGCCAGTTCTTTGGCATCGGTGAGCAAGTAGGGGTAACGATCCAGCAGGCGCATCAGCACCATCAACGGCTTGGGCGGTGCTATTTCGCCGCGTTCGTAGCGTGAGAATGCGTTGTGCCCGCCACCGGACAGCAATTCCACGGTTTGTTATTGCGTGAGGTGCAGCTTGCGGCGGATGCGCTTCAGTTCGGCGCCCATCAACCGTCGGGCGGCGTGGAGCAGATCATCACCTGCCTTGGCATGGCGTTCGCAACTATCGGGGTCATACATGCCGTCCTCGCACACCTGGCATTCCCAGCCCGACAGATCATCAATGCGCCGCTCCATACCTTTGATGCACAGGGTTTCGTTGCGGCCTTCAAAGCGTGTCATGGCGTCGGGGGCGCCACAGATATAGCAGTGTTGGGTGTTCATGGGTTCATCCCTTTGAAGGAGATCACCGGTGGGTTACTACCGGAGCAGTAAGTGACCTTGATGTAAATCTCCAGACCGTGTGAATGGATGTGGTAGACGTCATGCCAGACGCGGTGATCGGCATAAGTGGTCATCGACTGGTACAACATCCTGTTTTGCAGTTCGAAGACGACCGCTTGCATCTCAGTGAGATCAAGGTCGAGAGCCTCGCCGGTTTTCTTTGCCGCACGTGTGAAAGCCTTGGCACCAAGCCGCCTCACATCTGCCTTGACCACTGCCAGATCGTAATGAGGTGTGTACTTTTCCATAAGACACCTGAGTCCAACAATTACCCTCAGAGGGTAATTTTACCAATCGAAAATTCAGTTCCTATTGTTGCCTCCGAACCCTGGTGCGTTGCCTTTGTAGGCAGGTCCGAATAGGCTGTAGGAAAATTCATCCTATGATTGGACGAAAGCGAAAAACCCATGACAGACATCGCCCCTCTGATCAAACGCTCCCTCGTTGACCAGGCCCTGGAGCAGTTGCGTCGGCGCATCACCGAAGGCAAGTGGGCCATCGGCGAGCGCCTGCCCACCGAGCCTGAGCTGTCTGCCGAGTTAGGCATCAGCCGCAACACCGTGCGCGAAGCCATGCGTGTGTTGGCGTTCTGCGGCTTGATCGAAATCCGCCAGGGCGACGGCAGTTATTTACGCTCGATGACCGACCCGCTGGGCGCGATGCGCGCGTTGTCCCACTGCACCTTGGAGCAGGCGCAGGAGACGCGGCAGATTCTGGAAGTGGAGGCCATCGGGCTCGCGGCACTGCGCCGTACTGAAGACGATCTGAAACATTTACGCCAAGCCTTAAGCGTCAGCGCCGAGCTGTACCACGGTGACCTGGAGGCCTACATCAGCGCAGACCTGGTGTTCCACAAACACTTGGTCGATGCCGCGCACAACCCGGCCTTGAGCGAGCTGTACCAGTATTTCTCCGCCATTGTCGGCGCCCAGTTGCGCCAGACCCTGAATATCTCACCGCGTCGCCAGGCCGTGTTCGACCTGCATATCGCCCTGCTCGACGCCGTGGAGCACCAAGACCCGGAACGCGCCAAATCCCTCTGCCGGCAGTTGATCAATGAACCTTGAAGCCAAACGCACCCCCGAACTCAAAGCACTGCTGATCGACGCCGAAGCCGACGACGACGTGGTGCAGCACACCCCGCCGGTGGTCGCGCGGCCGTGGCTGTTGCTGCTGGGCTTGATCCTGGTGGCGTTGAACCTGCGCCCGGCGCTGTCGAGCCTGTCGCCGCTACTGGCTGACGTCTCACACAGTCTTGGATTGTCGGCGGCCAAAGCCGGCTTGCTGACCACCTTGCCGGTGTTGTGCCTGGGGCTGTTTGCGCCCATGGCGCCGATCCTGGCCCGGCGTTTTGGCGCCGAGCGGGTGGTGCTGGGGATTCTGTTGACGTTGGCTGCCGGCATTATTCTGCGCAGTTCGTTCGGTGAGGTCGGCCTATTCGCCGGCAGCCTGATTGCCGGTGCGAGCATCGGCATCATCGGCGTGTTGCTGCCGGGTATCGTCAAGCGTGACTTCGCCAAACAGGCCGGCACCATGACCGGCGTGTACACCATGGCGCTGTGCCTGGGCGCCGCGTTGGCGGCCGGCTCGACGGTGCCGCTGAGCCGGTATTTCGGCGACAGCTGGAACATCGGCCTGGGCTTCTGGATTCTGCCGGCGCTGGTGGCGGCATTGTTCTGGTTGCCGCAAGTCGGGCAGAAACACGGCGCGCATCAAGTCGCCTATCGCGTGAAGGGTTTGCTGCGTGACCCTCTGGCTTGGCAGGTGACCTTGTACATGGGCCTGCAATCGTCGCTGGCCTACATCGTGTTCGGCTGGTTGCCGTCGATCCTGATCGGCCGTGGCCTTACGCCGACCCAAGCGGGGCTGGTGCTGTCGGGCTCGGTGATCGTGCAACTGGCCAGTTCCCTCGCCGCGCCGTGGTTGGCTACGCGGGGTAAGGACCAGCGGCTGGCGATCGTGGTGGTGATGCTGCTGACCCTCGGCGGCCTGTTCGGGTGCTTGTATGCACCGCTCGACGGCCTGTGGGGTTGGGCGATCTTGCTGGGCCTGGGCCAGGGCGGCACCTTCAGCCTGGCGCTGACCTTGATCGTGTTGCGCTCGCGGGACGCCCACGTGGCCGCCAACCTGTCGAGCATGGCCCAGGGCATCGGCTACACGCTGGCGTCCCTCGGGCCGTTGGCGGTTGGCCTGGTGCACGATTGGACCGGTGGTTGGTCGGCGGTCGGCTGGGTTTTCGCGGTGCTCGGTTTGGGCGCAATCATCGCCGGGCTTGGCGCCGGACGCGCACGGTATGTGCAGGCTACCTGCGAGAAGCGCTGAGGCTACACCGCGCGTGTCCGGTTTGAGGTCGCCGTTACAGGTACTTCACTTCCACTGTTGTCGAACCATCGATAGTCACTTCACTGCTCAGGTCCATGTCCTCGGTACCGTAGATGATGCTTTGTACATGCAGGTCGACGACCAGCTCCTTCGTCGGCAGCGGTAGGTTGTCCCCGTCGATAGTGGCAACGGACATATAGTAGCCTGGCGCCCAGTCGTCTTCCTTGGCCCAAGTGGTGTTGTCCCAGGACGTAATGGTCTGCACCGCCACGCCGTCGGCGATAGGTTTTTCCAGCCACAGCAAGTAAGCGCCCAATGTTTGCGTGCCTTCGAGCATGCCCAGACGGTAGTAGGGTTGAACGCCCGAGGCGCGGTTGTCGGTGGAACGAAAAGCAAATGCAAGCGCTGCGTCGCAGCTTATGGTCAGGGTCAGGGTGTGATTGCCGATGACGGTGGGGTTGTCCGGTTTCAAGTCTTTAGCGGCGATCTTGCCGTGATCAATCACGCCCCCGTTGGACATATTGGGGGTGCAGGCGCTGGGCGTGATCAGGCCCTTGACTGCCAGGTCGACACTGCTGGCAGCTGAAACACCGGTGGCAGCAGTCAGTAACACCGCGGCGGTGACGGCAGGGAAAAGCATTTTCATTTGTTGGGTACTCCTGGGGGTTGAAAGAGGTGGGTACTACAGGTAAACCACTTCCAGCGTGGCGGAGCCGTCCATGAGCGTCTCCACACTCAAGTCCAAGTTCTGCTTGGCGTTGATCACCGCTTCCAGCGTCAAGGTGCTGGTCAGGTTCTGGATAGCCGAAGGCCCGGCGGTGCTGCCGGCCACATCGGTAAAGCCGAGCAAGCTCTTGGAGCCGATATCGATGGGGTTGCTGTTGGACGTGCGCCACGCCAGGCCACCGGTGGTGGATTCGGTGCCGTAGGTCACCGGCAGGGCATCGGCCACTGTCTGTTTGGGATCGAAGCTCACCGAGTACACGCCGAGTTTGTTGCCCGCGCTGTCCAGCCCCAGCCCGTAATAGATCTCGCTGCTGACGTGGGCGCTGCCGTCGCGGTTATCGCGCATGCGCAGGGCGAAACGGCCGGGGGCGTTGCAACTGATAGTCAAGGTCAGCGACTTGAGCGGCAGCCGAGTGCCCGTGGCCTGGTTGAGGTCCTTCTGGGAGATCTTGCCGAAGTCGATCACACCGCCGGCGGACAGCACGGGGGTGCAGGCCATGGGCGTGATCAGGCCGCCGACAGTCAGTTCGGCGGTGGAGGCGGCTTGGGCCGTGGATGCGTTGGTCAACCACGCACAGGCAGTTAACGCCATCAACAACGTTTTCATAGTTAAGCTCCTATAAGTACTTCACGGTCAGCGTCATAGAGCCGTCGATGGGGACTTCTTGCGTCAACGACAGCGTGTTGGCCGGGGCGATGCTGGGCTCGATCGACACCACCGCGGTCAACCGTTGTATCGACGCCGGGGCTGTCACTGTTTTGTTGGGGGTGAATGCGCTCAGGAAGTGCGGCGACAGGATGGTCGTCGGAGCCCAGCTAGAGGGGCCACTCGAGCCGATGGGGTACATCTGGACGCCGTCGGCCATGATCGAATCGACTTCTAATATCACTGAGCCCAGCCTTTGGGTGCCGTTGATCAACCCCAAGCCGAACTTAAAGCTTTCATCGCCGGCGTAACTGGAGCCAAGGCGGTTGTCCCGTGGCTCCAGGGCCAACAAGGTCGATGCTGCGCAGTTGATCGACAGTTGCAGGCTGTGAGGGGGCAGCTTGGTAGGTTGATCGAGGTTCAGGTCGCTGGCAGCAATCTTGCCCAGGTCATACACGCCACCATTGGACAGGCTCGGTTCGCAGGCGCTAGGGGTTATCAGGCCAGTGACGCTCAGGTCAACGCTGGAGGCCGCCTGTGCCGCCAAGCCGGTGGCCAGGCATGAAAAGGCGGTCAGTAAGATCAGAATCGGTTTCATCGTGTGCCTATAAATAGTGAATTTCGAGAGTGCCCGCACCGTCCAGCCGCACCTCACTGCTCAGATCCAGTGAGCCCAAGGGCGCTATGACCGCTTCCAGGCTCAACGTGGCGTTGAGGTTTTGAATGGCGCTGGGGCCGCCGGTGCTGCCGGATGCAGCGCTAAAACCCAGGTAGCGATTGGCGCCCACGGCAGCGACGCTTGCACTGGCGCTGCTCCAGGGCTGCGTGCCGGTGGCGGAGTCGGTTTGGAATACTCGAGCGAAGTTGTCGGCGGTGATGCGCGCAGGGTCGAACAACAGCCGGTAGCGGCCGATCTTCTGTCGGCGCGCGTCCAGGCCCAGCCCATAAGCGCTTTCATCGGCGCCGCCGGTGGCTGAGCCCAGGCGATTGTCTTGCATGCGTAACGCGAAGGCGGTCGGCCCGTCGCACGTCACACTCAGTGACAAGGGGCGTGGGGCCAGGACGGTGTCCTTGTCCAGATTCAGGTCGCTGACCGACAGCTTGCCCAGCTCCACATGGCCGCCGTTGGACAGCACGGGTGTACACGCCGCCGGGGCAAAGCGCGCTTGCAGGCGCAGTTCCCGCGAGCGCCCGGCAGCGACGGCGTCGAACAACCCGGCGACATCCCAGGTCACGGCATCGCGCACCCGCGCGGCGTCTTCGCGGGCCCAGGCACTGGCGTTGATTTGCATCGACAAGTTGCGCCCGGTCACTGCCACGCCGCCGCGCATCGGCACGAGGCCGTGGTCCGGTTGCCAGTGCAGTTGGGCGCTGACAGCGGAGGGCGGCTGCCCCTGGCCCGCAATCAAACCCAACTCCACCGCCTGGCCGTCCAGCACGGCTTCGCTGACACGCAGGCCGTAGCTGCCGCGCTCGGTAAAGAGAAAGCGCTCCGGCCCCGCGCCCAGCCCGCGATAAAACACGCCCAGGTCGGTGGGCTGCGGGCAGTTCAGCGTCAGGCTGATACGCCGCTCGCCCAGCAAGCGTTCGGGCGCGGGGGCCAACGCCACGGCGCGGTTCATCAGGCCGAAGTCCAGTTGCGCCTTGCTAAGGTTGAGCTGGCATTCTTCGGCGCCCCAGGCACTGGCGCTCAGCAGCACCAGGCTCAGGGGGTAAAACGTGTATTTCAGGCCCATGGTGTGAGTCCTCATGGCTGGTGGCACCGGGCCGGTGCGGTTTCGAAATACACCTCGGGGTCGGCGTCTTCCGGCAGTTCAAAGGTGAGTCGGCAACGTGGCTGCCCCGGTGCCTTGACCCACAGCGGGCGCGGGTCAAGCACGTCGGGCAGGAACACTTGGCTGCCTTCCTGCATCAGGGTGATGAACTCGCCTTCAGTGGTGCTCACGGTTGCGCCGCGTGGCAGCGGCTGGCCGTTATCGGTGGTCACGTTCAGCAGCGCACGCCGGGTGAGGGCCACACCGAATTGGACTTTGTCCACGGCACCACGGCCGGCGGCGATCACTGCCAGGCCGTTGTGGATATCGGCGTTGCGCGGCAGCGAACGGGTCTGCACTTCCACCGGGCTGCGCCCATAAGCGCTGACTTTCGGCACCACGGCCTGGCCTTGCCAGTCGGTCCATACCGGGCCGCTTGGGGTGGTGACCTTGATGCCGGCCATTTCGCCCACCGACACCAGTGCAAACGTGTCGCGCACCGGGTACGGCGAGAAGGTCACGCCGTCCCCATGCAACACCACCCCGCCGCGCGCGCCACCTTGGTAGCTGGCTCGTTCGTCGTCGCTGCGGGTGTAGTTGAAGTCCAGCTGGCTGTACCACGGCAGTGCCGACACGCCGACCGACGACTCGACTTCACGGTCACGGCTGTCACGCTCCACGCCCACTCGGTAACTCAGTTGATCGTTGAGTTGCTCGTTCACGCCCACACCCAGGCGGTGCTCGCCGCCGGCGTTGCGTGCCCACGCGCGACCACGGCGGGTTTCACCCAGCGGCACGCTGATGTTCAGGTAAATGCTGTCGTCGTTCTGCTGGCGGCCGCCTACCTGCCATTCGGCGCTGGCCGACACCGATACCCGGCCAAAACTGGTGCCCCAGGACGCCAGCGCGCGGCTGCTGCTTTCACCGTTGTAAGACGCCGTGCGTGAGACCCCGGCGCTGAACGCACCCAAGGCCGGATGCGCCCACGACGCAGTAGCGCTCTGCTGGTCGCGGTAGCGCGAGCGCTGTTGATCGTCGCTATTGCCGACGTAGGTTGAATCCTCAAGGTCGCGGTAACCCTGGGAACGCCAGGAAGCTGCGGTGCTCACCGACCAGCTGTCATTCAAGCGCTGCGACCAGGACACATCGCTTTGCACCCCGCGCTCTGTGCCCTCGCGCTTGGGGCTGGCTTGGGCTGCCTGTGCGGAGAACTGCAGTTGGCTGTCCTGCCAGGGCAACCAGCCAAGGCTTGCGCCTGCTGAGCGATAGGCGTCCGCCACCAGCCCGCCTGCGCTGAGGCTCAGTTGCGGGTGCAGCGGGCCGCTCCAGCCCGCGCTGACCACCCAGGGCTCGCGGCCATCGCTGTCGCCGATCTGACGCACACGCCCGGCCGCCACCGAATAGCCCGGCGCCGGCAGGCCCAGCCCGAGCATAGCGGCGGGCACGGTAAAGCGGCGTTCTTCGCCGGTGGTTTCCTTGACCGTGACTTCCACGTCGGAACGGCTGTTCAAGCGGCGCACATCTGGCAGGGCAAACGGCCCTGCGGGTACCACGGTGGAGTGGATCAACGCGCCGTTCTGACGGATTTCCACCTGGGCCGGGCTGTTGGCGATACCGGTGATAGTCGCGCCCTGGTTCTGGTCTTGCAGCGCAGTTTCGGTCAGCACTTGGGCGCCGGTAATCTGCGTGCCGGCCAGCACCGGGTTGTAGAGGCTGATTTGCCCGGCCTGCAGCACTGCCTGCTGCTCGGCGAAGGTGCGCTGGGCGTAGGCATCCAAGTGGGTGGTGCGCGAGCGGCGGTCCTGCCAGGTTTTCACCTGGCGGCTGCGCACGATCCAGTCGCCGGCGTTGAAGCCGACTTCGGTGTTGGCTGAGCCGAAGCGGCTGGTGGTGTCGCCGAACTCGTTGTAGAGGCCGGTCAAGTCGTAGTTGAGCAGCAAGGCCTGGCCACCGGTCTGGTAGCCGGAGATGTCTTGCTGGGCAGGGCGCAGGGCGTCGGTTGACACCACCAGGGCCAGGCTCAGGGCGGCGGGGTCTTGCTCGATCACGGTTTGCGGGTAGCGTTCGATAAACCGCTGGCAGGTGGGCACCCCGTTCTCATCGGGCACTGTCAGGTTGCCCGCATCCAGCAGGGCGCGGTTGAAACAGAGGCTGCCCTGGCGGTCGAACTCCACATCCACTCGGCCGCGACGCAGGCCGTTGACACTCAAATTGACGGCATGCCGGCCTGCCGTGAAACGCGGGGCTTGCAGCAGCAGGTTGGCCAGTTCCGGGTCGATGCCGCGCCGTGACAAGGTCTGGGGGTCGAAGGAACCGGCGATCAGCGCGTCACCCGCCAGCGCTGTCTCGCACGGCAGTGCGCCGGCCAGGGTCAGTGCCAGCCCGGTGAGTAGGGTGCGTGCGCGGTGCGGTGAAACGCCAGGCACGGCGCTGCCGTCGCGGTCAGTTATTACTGTGCTCACAAGGTCGTACTCAAGTGTTGGGTGGCTTTGGCAAGCCACTCTTTTTTATAGGGCGATGAGTTTTTATAAGGTGATGAGTTTTTAGAGGGTGAGGGGTGCTTCGTAAGGTGCCACGGCAAAGCCATACACCGTGGCCGGCTGCAGTTGCACGCGGTTTGCGCCGGTGCCGCTGGCTGTTACGTTCAGGGTTTCACCCGGCAGCACATAGGTGCGCGGCAGCAGGGCCGAGCCGCTGCCGGGCAGCAGTCGCAGTTCCTGGGCCAGGCGCACCACGTAAGGGCTCGGGTTGTGCACGCTCAATTGGTCACGGTTCAGGCGCCACTCCAACCCGGTCCAGGGCGTGCGGTTGGGGGCCAGGCCCTTGGGATGCACAATCACCGGCAGGTTCTGGCGCACCGTCACACCGACTTGGGCGTGGCCGGCCTGGGCCGCCGAACGACCTTGTGGCATGCCTTCGAAGATCACCCGTTTCAAGCGTTGGGTGGCCAAGGGCTCGGGCGATTGCAGGATGAAGCGGATGAGCTGGCTCTTACCCGGTTCGACCCGGGCCAGGGGCGGGGTGACAAACAGCAGCGTCGCCTTGTCTTCGGGAATGTCTTCAAGGGTGACGTGCAGCAGGGCCAGCTTATCGTCGGTGTTGGTCACGGTCACCGACGCTTCGCCATCGGCCTCGTTAACGATCACCACCGAGGTGTCGGGCACCATGCCGTCGGCCAGCGCCAAGGCAGGGCCGCCGATTGCCAGCGTGAGCGCAGCGAAGTAAAGACCGCTCACGCGAGCGAAGATGAAGGCGCGGGTGAAAAAGGGTAGGGCAGGCATGGCTACAAGTACCTCAGGTCAAGCACGATGGAACCGTCCAACGGCACTTCCTGTTTGAGAGTCAAATAGGCGGCGGCATTGATGGACGTGTTGATTTGCAGGCTGGCGTTCACCAGGCGGTGGGGTTCGGGCACCAGCGTGCCCGGGCGGGCGAACCCCATGTAGATGTTCGGGAAGGCATTGGACTCTGGAAACCAGGTCTCCCCTTTGTTGCTGGAGGCCAGCACGAGTAGGCGCTCGCCGTCGCCCATGGCCTCGCGAAATCCCAGGGAAACCGTGCCCAGCCGCTCGGAAGGCACATGGATATTGGTACCCAGGCCGTAATAAAAGCCCGGCCCCAGCGAGGAGTCGGCGCGATTGTCCACACCCACCAATACGTACAGCACCGGCTCGTTGCAGCTCACACTCAGGTCCAGCGTTTGAGTGGGCAAGGGGCTGAATTCGTGCTGGTTGAGGTTGCGTGCCGGCACCTTGCCGTGGTCGACGATGCCATTGGCAGACAACGTGGGGATGCAGGCGCTGGGTGTGATCAGACCGGTAACGTTGAGCTCAATGCTGGGCGACGCCAGCACCAGCGAGCTGGCACCGAGCAGGCAAAACGTGGCGATAAAGCGTGAATAAATATGCTTCATGGGATGGGGGCCGGCTGCCTGATTCATCGTGTGTGTACAGGGCAAGGGCAGACGTTTTAAGGCCTGCCTTTGCTCGACTCGGATGCCGTTACAAGTAGCGCACGGTGAGGGTCACCGAACCGTCGATGGCGACTTCGTTGGTGAGGGTCAGCTCACTGGTTTTGGCGATCTGGGGCTGAACGTACAAGTCCGCGGCCCACAGTTGGACTGGGATCGGCGAATTGACGCCGGCCACGGCGGGTGCGAGGAGGTTGTCGCGCATCAGGTTGCGCTCGGAGCTCCAAGTGACGCCACCGTCGTAGGAACCGACGCTGTTGATCGGCACGCCATCGGCGACCGAATTCAACAGCTGCAGGGTCATGTTGCCGAGTTTTTCCGTGCCGTTGATGAGGCCCAGGCCAAACTCCATCAAATCGTTGTTGCTGTCAGACCCTTCGCGGTTGTCCTTGGCCTCCATGGCCATCAGGGTGGCGGCGTCACAGGTGACGGTGAATTGCAGGATGTTTAGGGGCAGAGCGGTCTGTTTGTCGGCGTTCAAATCCTTGGCCGAAATCTTGCCGTAGTCCACCGCGCCCCCGTTGGACAGCGCCGGGACGCAGGCACTTGGGGTAATCAGACCTTTGACCGTCAGGTCGACGCTGGAGGCGGCAAAGGCAGTGCCAGCAGCCGCGAGCATCAGGCCGCCGAGCAGGGTATTGAGGGACTTGCTCATGGTGTTGCTCCTAAATGAGGGACTGAGGAGAAGCTCAATTACCAGTACTTGAGTTGCAGCGTGGCCTGGCCGTCGATGGGCACTTCATCGAGCAGGGTCAGGTCGCGGGACGGCACGATGACGGTGAAGGCGCGCAGCCGCGCCCTGAGGTCTTTAATGGCGATGGGCGTGTTCGGGCCGCCCGTTGCCGCGAACGAGGTCAGTGCTTCGTGCCCCAAGTAGGGCGATAAGCTCCAGTTAGCGCCGCCGTTGCGCGAGACGATCACGTTGACTGCGGTTTCATCCGCAATCGGATCGAATAACGTGAAGGCGACACTCCCCAGTTTTTGGTCTTCAGGCGTGGTCCCCAGGCCGTGGTGCGCCGGGTTGATGGCCGAGGTGCCGGCGCGATTGTCCGCGGTGGTCAGGGTGAAAAATGTCTCGCCGTCGCAATGCACTTCAAACAGCATTTCGGAGGGGTCCAACAACGTGGGTTTAGTCTGTTGCAGGTCCTTGGCGGTCATTTTTCCATGGTCGATCACGCCGCCATTGGACAGGTTTGGGGTGCAGGCATTGGGGGTAATGATCCCAGTGACACTCAAGTCGGTATTACTGGCCGCAAATGCGCCGGGGGCGCAGGCAGCCAGCAGCAGGGCAAGAGCGGCGGGCGTGAATCTTTCCATGGGCACAGGTCCTTGTGAGCGATGCAGTGAAGCCGGTGGGTTACAGGTAGCGCAGTTCCAGGGTGGCGGAGCCGTCGATCGGTTGTTCCTGGGTCAGCGTCAGGCCACTGGCGGCGGCGATAGAGGGATGGATCGTCAAGTCGCTGTTGAGCGTCATGATCGCGATGGGCGCCCAGTTGCCGCCGGCGTTGTTACCGAAGGCGGTGAGCCTGCTGCGCATCCAGATAGCGTCCTCGCTGTTCTCGATCCAGGTGGCGCCGTTGTCCCTTGAGGCCAGCTTGCTGACCGGCTGGTTGTCGGCGCGGTAGTTGGTGAGAACGATCAGGAAGTCGCCGAGCCGCTCTGTTTCATTGATGAAGCCCAGGCCATAGGAATCATCGCCAGGGCTGCTGGCCGAGCCTGCGCGGTTATCCACACCGTTGAGTGCAAACAGCGTCGCGGCCTCGCAGTTCACGCTCAATTGAAAGGTGGTGGTCGGCAATGGGGTGGCCTGGTTCTCCTGCAGGTCCTTGGCGGCGATCTTTCCATAGTCGGCCATGCCGCCCTGGCTCAGCATCGGTGTGCAGGCGCTGGGGGTTATCAGGCCTTTGACGGTCAGGTCGACGCTGCTGGCGGCGAATACAGTGCCGGCGCCGATCATCAACAGTGTCGCGGCGAGGGTGCTGAAGGGGCGAGTCATGGCATTACATCCTTGTGGTTAGCGGTGGTTTACAGGTACTTCACTTCAAGGGTGGCGGAACCGTTGATGGGGACCTCGTTGGTCAGGTTCATCCCCGCAGTGGGGGCGATAAGGGTGTGTATGCCGAGCTCTGTCGTCAGGTGCTGGACCGGAGTGGGGGCCCAGCTGCCTGTTGAACGATCACCAAACGAGGCGAGATAGGAGGCCGGCCACAGATCGCCGGGAATGTTTTCCCGCCAGGTGAGGCCGTTATCCTGGGACTCGAGCACGGAGATCGGTGCGCCGTCGGCTGTTGGGGTGGCGAACACCAAGGCGTAATTGCCCAGTTTTTTTCCGTCGACCAGGCCCAGGCCATAGGTGTTTGACGGGTCATGGGAATTGCCCTGGTTATCGATGCCCTTCAGGGCCAACAGGGTTGGCGCATCGCAGGTGATCTCCAGTTGCAGGGTGTGGGTGTCAAGCGATGTCCAGTTGTCCGGCTTCAAATCCTTGGCCGCGACTTTTCCGTGGTCGACGATCCCACCGCTTGAAAGGCTGGGCGCGCAGGCGCTGGGGGTAATCAGGCCCTGGACGGTCAGGTCGATGCTGCTGGCGGCGAATACAGGGCCGGCGCCGATTATCAACAGGGTCGTGGCGAGGGCGCTGAAGGGACGAATCATGGCATTGCATCCTTGTGGTTAGCGGTGGTTTACAGGTACTTCACTTCAACGGTGGCGGAACCGTTGATGGGGACCTCGTTGGTCAGGTTCATCCCCGCAGTCGGGGCGATAAGGGTTTCCACTCTGAGTTCTGAGGTCAGGTGCTGGACCGGTGTAGGTGCCCAGTTGCCCGTTGAACGATCACCAAACGAGGCGAGGTAGGAGGCCGGCCAGATATCGCCTGGAAAGTTTTCCCGCCAGGTGAGGCCGTTATCCCGGGACTCGAGCACGGAGATTGGTGCGCCGTCGGCTGTTGGGTTGACGAATATCAAGACGTAATTGCCCAGTTTTTTGCCATCGACCAGGCCCAGGCCATAGCTGTTCAGCGGGTCATGGGAATTGCCTTGGTTATCGATGCCCTGCAGGCCCAGGAGGGTTGGCGCATCGCAAGTGATCTCCAGTTGCAGGCTGTGCTTGCTAAGGAGCGTCCAGTTGTCCAGCTTCAAATCCTTGGCCGCGACTTTTCCGTGGTCGATGATCCCGCCGCTTGAAAGGCTGGGCGCGCAGGCGCTGGGGGTAATCAGGCCCTGGACGGTCAGGTCGATGCTGCTGGCGGCAAACACGCTTGAGGCGCCGGTCACCAACAAGGTGGTGCTCAGCAGGGCGAAGAGGTTTTTCATTTAGGGCGCTCCAGTACGTTGAGCCACGCCGTGGGGACACTCGCTGCCAGTTGCTGCTGGAACGGGGTCAACGGTTGCTAGGCGGCTGTTCACTTTTTAAGAGTTGCCGGGGGCGGCGCACCGTCCCCGGCAAGAGTGGGCGGTAATCTAGCGAGGGGGGGGTATGGGGGACATACAACTATTACGACAATGACGCTGAGGAGGGAAAACAGCCTGTTCCGTGTCAGAATAGTTAACGGCTTAATGTAGGCAAAAGATCAGTTTCGTAGTTGTTGTATCGCCAAGCTGGCATTCGAAAGGCTAGCTTCGCTGCGCGATGACAGTCACTTGAGTGCTTTTGAGACGCCACAGCGTGCTCAGCCTTCAACTGTCGCGTCAGCGCTCCTCATCCAGTTCCAGGCTTATCGCTGAACCACGGGCGCTGCACCACCGACAACAACTACGAGGTGAGCGAGAGTGCTTTCGAGCGATGTCTCTTCGCAGCAGGGTCCATCGCGTTTCGTCCCCCCAGAACACTGGCGACACCTGGTGGTATTGGTGGCGGAGGATCATTCGGCCTATCGGCTGCTGCTGGGCTGGTTCATGCAAAAGCTCGGGCTGGGTCACGAGGTGGTCGGTGATGGCTGTGAAGGTTTGGCTTGCATCACCCGCAGACGCTTCGACCTGGTGATCAGCGACTGCCATATGCCGCGCATGGATGGTTATGCCCTGGCCCGTGCAATACGCCTTCACGAGCTGGAAAACGGTCACCGACGGGTACCGATTATCGCGCTCACCGCCAACCTGCTGCCTGATGACCCCCAGCGCTGCCGCGATGCCGGAATGGATGCCTGGCTGCTCAAACCACTCACGTTTGCACAGCTGTGCGAGGTGCTTGCGCGGTGGCTGCCTGGCCCGCCGTGCGAAATGTCGGCACCGGAGTCTGAGGCCGCCATGGGCTGGCCAACTCGCGCGGGCATGGTCCAAACCTTTGGCAGCGAACAGGTGGTGGACCAGATGCTCGCCAGCCTGTTGTACGAAGCCCGCAACGACTGTGCGGACCTTGCGCATGCGCGCATCACCTCGAACACCCAAGTCGTGTTGGATCGGCTGCACCGTCTGTTGGGCGGCTTGGCGTTCTTAGGCTGCGATGATCTGGAGGTGCGGGGCAGTGTGCTGATTGAGCAGGTCCGCACCGATGGAGTGGCGGTGCACCTGTTGAGCCTGGAGGTGTTTGAGCACGACCTCGAACGCTATTTCGCGTACGTCAGTGCGCTATGACGTACTTTTTGTAGGAATTCATTCCTTCTGTTGTGGCTTTTGTATGTGGGTGCTTTCTTTTTATTTTGTAGGTTTATAGGTAGTCGCTACAGGGCATTGGGCGCGGCTGAAAAGTGCGTGCGACCGGCGGTTGTTGAAGATCGCCGGCGGGGGTATTTTGCCCGGATTCAAGTTGCCATCATCCGTGAGTATCTATGCTTCGAGTAATCATTGCCGACGATCACCCCATTGTCCGCATCGGGCAACGGGTGGTGATTGAAGCGAGCGGCCAGTGCAAAGTCGTCGGTGAAGCCAGCGGCCCCGATGAATTGCTGGTACTGCTGAGCACCACACCCTGTGACTTGCTGGTGACCGATTTCGCCATGCCCGGCGGGCTTCAAGCCGACGGCTATGTGTTGCTGAGCCTGCTACGGCGCCAGTACCCGACGCTGCCGGTGATTCTGGTCACCATGTTCGCCAACGTCGCCACCTTGCGTGCCTCTTTCGCCCATGGCGCGCGGGCCATCGTCGCTAAAAAAGCCTCGGCCAAGGAGCTGCCCTTGGCAATCAAGGCGGTTGCCAAAGGCCAGACCTACGCCAGTGAGTGCTTGCGCGAGCAGTTGATCGAGGCCGGTACGGGGGATCAATCGCAAACGCCGCAGTTGTCCGGCAAGGAGCGCGAGGTGGTGCGCATGCTCGCCAGCGGCATGACCGTCAGCCAGATTGCGGCGCGGGTCAACCGCAGCATTTCCACGATCAGCAAGCAGAAAAGCACGGCCATGCACCGGCTGTGTATCTCGACGGATGTGGACTTGTTCGCCTATGCGCGTGCCGCTGGGATGGTGCCGTAGAACGTTGCAGATAGATCACGACCGTTAACTAACCGCGCGCGCCGGTGGGATTCGTATTACGTGTATTCAGCGTGAACAAACCATCCTTTAACTTGACGCCGTTGCCCTGCCAGTCGTGTGGGCGGCATCCATTCCTAGTCTATTAGATGAGTCGAACTTTCAGGTTGGCGACGCGCCTTTTTGTGCCTGTTCAACCTGTGAATAATCGACCGAAAGTGAGCAGTGAATGCAAGCGTCTCGTGTACTTATTTCCGCCGCATTATTGCTGGCCGGTGTTTCAAATGTGATGGCCGCGTCCAGCGTGGATCTCGGTGTCGTCGGTGTGATCACACCCTCGGCCTGTACGCCAATCTTGTCCAATAACGGGGTGGTGGATTACGGAAAAATCTCGCTTCAGGAGTTCCCTGCGAACGAGAAAGAACTGCCAGACGCAACGCTGCAGTTGGAGGTTAGCTGTAATGGGCCGATGATGATGGCCGTTAAAATTACGGATAACCGCCCCGGTACCGCGACGTCTACGAATGGGGGAGGGGATACGTCAAGTTTTGGTTTGAACTTGGCGAGCAACGGTCAAAAGATCGGTCGGTACCAATTGAAAATGGCCAATGCTACCGCCGATGGTCAAGTCGGTAGCCTGATCGAATCCTGGGAGGGGAGTGATACGTGGTTGGAGGCCAACAATGCGGTCTGGCAGCCGGGGTTCAGGCGCACCGTCAGAGACCCGAGTAGCGCAGGGCTTACGCCCTTGACAATGACGGCCTTCAAAGTCGATGTCGTCGTGAGCACAACCCTCACGCGTAAGCAGTATCTGCCATCGGCTGAAGAAACAAAGATAGACGGCAGCGCCACCCTGGAGGTCAAGTACCTGTAACCCCGCCGGGCATCACTCATTCCCGTGGCGAATAGCCATGGCTTTCCGGCGTGGCGCGGACTATCGTTCAGCACCCCTGACCATCGTGCGAAACCTGCCCATGAGTGATGCCTACAACGCCCTGATCACCGAGTTCTACAGTGCCTTCCAGCGCCTGGACGCTGAAGCGATGGCGGCCTGTTACACCGACGATGTGCTGTTCAGCGACCCGGCGTTCGGCGAGTTGCGCGGGCGCGATGCCGGGGACATGTGGCGCATGCTGACCACCCGCGCCAAGGATTTTTCCCTGACGTTCGACCATGTGCGCAGCGATGAAGCCACCGGCAGCGCGCACTGGGTGGCGACCTACTTGTTCAGCGCCACCGGTAATACCGTGGTCAACGATATCGGTGCGCGGTTCGTGTTTCGCGACGGCAAGATCTGCGAGCACCACGACCACTTCGACCTGTGGCGCTGGTCGCGCCAGGCGTTGGGCCTCAAGGGGCTGCTGCTGGGCTGGTCGCCTGCGCTGAAAAACGCCGTGCGCGCCCAGGCGCTCAAAGGCTTGAAGGCATTCCAGGCCAGTCGTTGATAAGATTGGCGCTCCTCTGGTTTGCCGAAATGACCTGTGACTGATCTTCCTAAACCCAAACCCTGGTTCGTCTACCTGGTGCGCGCCGCCAATGGCTCGCTGTATTGCGGCATCAGCAATGACCCGGTGCGCCGTTTTGCCTCGCACCAGAGCGGCAAGGGTGCGCGGTTCTTCCTGTCCAGCCCGGCCGTGGCGTTGGTATACACCGAGCAATGCGCGAGCAAGGGCGAGGCGCTGCGCCAGGAACGGCTGATCAAAAAGTTGAAGAAAAGCGCCAAGGAGTGCCTGGCGGCGAGTGGCTCATTGATTTGACTGATGGGTTCCCATCGCCCCCGCGCTGAGTGTTGCGGGCTAAGCTAGCGGCTCACTGACTTGAGCGGAGCCAAGCATGTCTGAGTTGATCCTGCACCACTACCCGCAGTCCCCCTTCGCTGAAAAAGCCCGCCTGCTGCTGGGTTTCAAAGGCTTGTCCTGGCGCTCGGTATTTATCTCGCCGGTAATGCCTAAACCGAACCTGATCGCGCTGACCGGCGGCTACCGCAAGACGCCGGTGCTGCAAGTCGGCGCCGATATCTACTGCGACACCGCCTTGATCGCCCGCCGCCTGGAGCAGGAAAAGTCCACACCGGCGCTGTTTCCTCAAGGCCTGGAACTGGTCACCCAAAGCTTCGCCGCCTGGGCCGATTCGTTGGTGTTCTCGCATGCCGTCGCACTGGTGTTCCAGCCCGAATCCCTGGCCGTCAAGTTCGCCAAGGTGGCGCCGCAGATGCTGGAAGTGCTGGTGGCTGACCGCGCCAAATTGTTCAGCGGCGGCACTGCCGCCCGCGTGCAATTGGACCTCGCCAAGCATCAATGGCCGACGATCATCAGCCGCATCGATCAGCAATTGCAGCACCAGGCGGGCGACTTCCTGTTCGGGGAGCCGTCGATTGCCGACTTTGCCCTGGCGCACCCGTTGTGGTTCCTCAAAGGCTCGTCGGTGACGGCGCCGTTGGTGGATGCCTATCCGGCCGTCGCCACCTGGCTGAACCGGGTGCTGAGCTTCGGCCATGGCACCGCCAGTGAGATGAGCGCCGAGCAAGCCCTGGAAGTGGCGCGTAACGCGACACCTGCGGCCTTGCCGGATGAACAGTTCGAAGACTTGAACGGCTTCAAGCCCGGCCAGCAAGTCAGCATTTGCGCCACCGACTACGGCACCGATCTGGTGGCCGGCGAGCTGCTGTTTGCCGGGCGCGAAGAGCTGATCCTGCGGCGCACCGACGAGCGCGGCGGCACCGTGCATGTGCACTTTCCGCGCCTGGGTTTCCGCATTCAAGCGCAATGATCGTTCCCCTCGCTCTGGGTGGGAACGCAGCCCGTGACGCTTGCGTCGCCCCTGCGCAGGCGTCAACGGCGGGACGCGGAGCGTCCTGAGCGGCATTCCCACGCAGAGCGTGGGAACGATCGTGATAAAAATATTTGCAAACAAAGGTGAGGTAAATCCACCGCCCATCCGTGTAGTGCTTGAAACTGCGATCTATTCGCATTAACAGCGTTTTCTACACGGGTTCTCACAGCATGAAATCGACGGCGGGCGGTTGGGTAAAACAGTGGCTGGGAGCCTCGGTATTGGCGGTGTCGGGGCTGGCGTTGCTGCCCCTTGGCGTGGCGCGCGCGCAGGAGCAGCAAAGCGCCCAGTTCAACTTTGCCCTGGCGGCCAAACCGCTGCCCCAGGCCCTGAGTGATTTCAGCCGGGTCACCGGCATCAGCGTGATCTACACCGACGAAGCGCCCTACGGCCTCAGCGCCCCGGCGGTCAGCGGGCAGATGAGCGCGACCCAGGCCCTGCAACGCCTGCTCGGTCACTCAGGCTTTACCTTCCGCCAGATCGACGCCCGCACCCTGGCCCTGGAGCCCGTGCCCACCGACGGCGCGGTCAACCTCGGCGCCACCACCATCAGCGGCGCCGGCCAGACCCAGGACAGCACCAGCTACCAGCCACCGCCCACCAGCTCGGTGACGCGCTCCCATGGCCTGCTGCTGGAAACCCCGCAAACCGTCAACGTAGTGCCCGCCCAAGTGCTGCGCGACCAGACCCCACGCAACCTGGATGACGCCCTCGCCAATATCAGCGGCATCACCCAGGCCAACACCTTGGCCAGCACCCAGGACGCAGTGATGCTGCGCGGCTTTGGCGATAACCGTAACGGCTCGATTATGAAAGACGGCATGCCGGTGGTGCAGGGCCGTGCCTTGAACGCCACCGCCGAGCGCGTTGAAGTGCTCAAAGGCCCGTCCTCACTGCTCTACGGTATTCAGGACCCAGGTGGCGTGGTCAATATCGTCAGCAAAAAGCCCGAGCTGGTGCAGTCCACTTCCCTGACCGCGCGCGGCTCGACCTTTGGTGGTGGCAAGAACGGCAGCGGCGGCAACCTTGATACCACGGGCCCGATTGGCGACAGCGGCTTGGCGTATCGCCTGATCGTCGACCATGAAGACGAAGATTACTGGCGCAATTTCGGCACCCACCGCGAAACGCTGGTGGCACCGTCCCTGGCCTGGTACGGCGACACCACCCAGGTGGTGTTCGCCTATGAACACCGCGAATTCCTCTCGCCGTTCGACCGTGGTACCGCCATCGACCCCAAGACCAACCGCCCGCTGAACATCCCCACGACCCGTCGCTTGGATGAACCCTTCAACAACATGGAGGGCCGCTCCGACCTGTACCGCCTGGAAGTCGACCACGACCTGAACGACGACTGGAAGGCGCATTTCGGCTACAGCTGGAACCGCGAGACCTACGACGCCAGCCAAGTGCGCATTGTTTCGGTGAACCCCAACGGCACCCTGACCCGCAGTATGGACGGCACCCGGGGCGCGTTGACCACCGACCGCTTCACCACGATGAGCCTGGAGGGCAAGGTGAACGTCGGTGGCATGCAGCATGATCTGGTATTCGGCCTGGACGATGAGTACCGCAAGATCTACCGTGCCGACCTGATCCGCCAGTCGCAACGCAGTGCCTTCAGCTACCTCAACCCGGTCTACGGCAAGGATGTGCAAGGCACCACCGTCAGCGCCAAGGACAGCGCTCAGACGGACCTGCTGCGCAGCGACTCACTGTTCTTCCAGGACGCCATTCACCTGACCGATCAGTGGATCCTGGTGGGCGGCGTGCGCTATCAGATGTACGACCAATACGCCGGTAAAGGTGTGCCATTCAAGGCCAACACCAACGGCAATGGCCAAGCCTGGGTGCCGCGTGCCGGCCTGGTGTACCGCTACACGGATGAGTTGTCGTTCTACGGCAGCTACACCGAGTCGTTCAAACCCAACTCCACCATTGCCGCGTTGGCCGATGGCAGCACCTTGACCGGCGACCTCACACCGGAGGAATCCAAGTCTTGGGAATTGGGGGCCAAGCTCGACATTCCTGGGCGGATTACCGCCAGCGCGGCGTTGTTCAATATCGATAAACGCAACGTGTTGGTGTCGGTGGGTTCGGGGGCGAACACCATTTACAGCATTGCTGGCCAAGTGCGTTCCCGTGGCCTGGAGTTGGACGCCAGCGGCCAGTTGACCGACCAATGGAGCGTGATCGGCAGCTACGCCTTCACCGATGCCGAAGACATCAAGGACAAAGACCCGACACTTGAGGGTAACCGCCTGCAAAACGTGGCCAAACACACCGGCTCTCTCTCGGCGGTCTACGACTTCGGCAATGTGTTCGGGGGTGATCAACTGCGGGTTGGCGCGGGCGCCCGTTATGTCGGCGAACGCGCTGGCGATGCCGCCAACGACTTCAACCTGCCCGGCTATACCGTTGCAGACGCGTTTGCCACCTATGACACCAAGATCGAAGGCCAGAAGGTCAAGTTCCAGCTCAATGTGAAGAACCTGTTTGATCGCACTTACTACGCCTCCGCCGCGAGCCGGGTGTTTGTGTCGCTGGGTGATGCGCGGCAGGTGTCGGTGTCCAGTACGCTTCAGTTTTAATGTGTAAAGCGGGGCTTGTTGTGGCGAGCGGGCTTGCCACGACAGCCCCCGCTCGCCACAACGGCACGGAGCTGGTAGCGTTGCCGCCACTGAAGACTTTGCGGGAAAACGGTACTGATGCAGTTGGGCAGATGGATACACACCAGCACCCTGTTGGTGGGCTTGAGCTTTTTACTGGGCGGCTGCGCGAGTGTTTCGCCGACCTCCAACGCCCTTGATCAATTGCTGGCCGACCCGGCGCTGCAGGGCGCCACGGTGTCGCTGATGGTGCGTGACGCGCGCAGCGGCAACACGCTTTACCAACACAACCCACGCACACGGCTGGTGCCCGCCTCCAACCTCAAACTACTGACCACCGCCGCAGCGATGGACGTATTGGGGCCGCAATACCGGTTCGCCACGCAACTGCTGAGCAACGGCATACGCCAGGGCGATCGCCTGACCGGCAACCTCTACCTGCGCGGCCTGGGCGACCCGACCATTCAGTTCGCCGACTACCAGGCCCTGGCGGCGCAACTGGCCAGCCAAGGCGTTCGCCAGGTGCAAGGCGATCTGGTGTTCGACGACACCTGGTTTGACGCCGAGCGGCTGGGCGTCGATTGGTCCCATGACGATGAAACCACCTACTACGGCGCGCAGATTTCAGCGCTGACCGTGTCCCCCAATTCGGATTTTGATGCAGGCAGTGTGCTGGTCACGGCCAAGGCGCCGGTGCGCGTCGGCGTGCCTGTGAACGTCGAGATCTTCCCGCCCACCGACTACCTGCAATTGAGCAACCGCGCCGTCAGTGGGCCGGGTAACACCTATGGCATCAACCGCCGCCACGGCACCAACCTGCTGCAGCTCAGCGGCGCCGTGGCACCGGGCCGGCAGAGCCCACAACTGGTCAGCGTCTGGGAACCGACGCAACTGGTGGCCAATCTGTTTGAACAAGCCCTCAAGCAGCAGGGCATCACCGTGCTGGGCCGTCGAGTGATGGGGGCTACCAGCCCGGCCGGCGTGACCGTGCTGGCCGAGCATCAATCGGCGCCGTTGCAGGAACTGATCACGCCGCTGCTTAAACTCTCGAACAACAACATGTCCGAAGCGTTGCTCAAGGCCATGGGCCGCCAGACCGCGAATAGCGGCACAGCGGCGGCGGGGGCGATGGCAGTGGCCGGGTTTCTCAAGCGCCAGGGTGTGGATACCGCGACGCTGAAGCAGGTCGACGGTTCCGGCCTGTCGCGGCAGAACCTGGTGTCGGCGCAAACCCTCACTGACCTGCTGCTGGCCGCGAGCAAACAGCCGTGGTTCAACGCTTGGTACAACGCGCTGCCGATTGCCGGCAACACCGACCGCATGACCGGCGGCAGCCTGACTTATCGCCTGCGCGGCACGCCGGCTGAAAACAACCTGCACGCCAAGACCGGCTCCATGGGCGGCGTGTCGTCCTTGAGCGGCTACATCACCGACGCCCATGGGCGCCAGCTGGTGTTCTCGATGCTCAGCAACAACTACGTGGTCGCCGGCGCGCAGGTGAAGGCCTTGGAGAACCGCGTGGCGGTGGCCCTGTCACGCTGGGGCGATTGATTCAGGGCTGATAGCCCATGCGCCAACTCACGGCCCGGGTCGCCGCCAGCAAGCGCTGCGCCGCCGGGCCATCCTCGTCGGCATGGAACAGTGAAGTGGGGCCGACCACGGTCATCACCGCCGCCACGTGCCCGACCGCGTTGAACACCGGCGCCGACAACGCATCGACGCCGGGCATCAGCAAACCATGCACAAAGTGCAGGCCACGGCTGCGGATCTGTTCACAGGCGGTGGCATACGCCTGATCGTCCGCCAGCGCATGGGCGATACCGGCCTGAATCTCACGCTCGCGCAATTCCACGGTTTCCCGCGATGGCAGGTAAGCACTGAACACCAGCCCGGTGGACGAGCTGAGCAGCGGCAACACCGAGCCCAATTGTGTGACCACGGTGATCGCGCGCACCGCAGGCTCGATGTGCACCACGGTCGCGCCCTGGTTGCCCCACACCGCCAAAAAGCAGGTTTCATTCAGTTCATCGCGCAGCTCCGCCAGGGGCAGGGCGCCGACCTTCAACACATCCATGCTGCCCAGCGCGGCCAGGCCCACACGCAATGCCTCGCGGCCCAGGCCATAGTGGTTGGTGGCGGTATTCTGTTCAGCAAAGCCTGAGGCAATCAGCGCCTGCAAATAGCGGTGGACCTTGCTGGCCGGCATCTGCACATGCTCGGCCAGGCGCGACAGCGAAGTGGCCGGGGACAGTTGCGCAAGGGCCTTGAGGATGTCGGTGCCGACTTCGGCCGAGCGGACTTTCTGTTTACCGGTGTCGCGGGGCTTTTCCATGGAAGGGCGAGAATCCGAGAGATGAATGGGCGTCTTTATAGCTTGACGGTCGATAGTGATCAAATTACGTTATGCGTAACTGGATTACGATAAAAACAACTTCCGCTCAGAGGATGATCCATGCACCTCGAATACCAATCGGGCTTCGGCAATGAATTCGCCAGTGAAGCCCTGCCTGGCGCGCTGCCCGTCGGCCAGAACTCCCCGCAAAAAGCCCCTTACGGCCTGTACACCGAGCTGTTCTCCGGCACTGCCTTCACCATGGTGCGCAGCGAAGCCCGCCGCACCTGGCTGTACCGCATTCAGCCGTCGGCCAATCACCCGGCGTTCGTCAAGCTTGAGCGGCAGTTGGCCGGTGGGCCGTTGGGCGCGGTGACGCCGAATCGGTTGCGCTGGAACCCATTGGATATTCCCGCCGAGGCAACGGACTTTATCGACGGGCTCGTAGGCATGGTCGCCAACTCGGGGTCGGAAAACCCCTCAGGTATCAGCATTTACAACTACCGCGCCAACCGCTCGATGGAGCGCGTGTTCTTCAACGCCGATGGCGAACTGTTGATCGTGCCGGAGCAGGGCCGGCTGCGCATCGCCACCGAGTTGGGTGTGCTGGAAGTGGCGCCGCTGGAAATCGTGGTGCTGCCGCGTGGCCTGAAATTCCGCGTCGAACTGCTGGACGCCCAAGCGCGCGGCTACGTCGCGGAAAACCACGGCGCGCCACTGCGCCTGCCGGACCTGGGGCCGATCGGCAGCAACGGCCTGGCCAACCCGCGCGACTTCCTCACCCCGGTGGCCCACTATGAAGACCACAAAAAACCGACAACGCTGGTGCAGAAGTTCCTCGGCGAACTGTGGGCCTGCGAGCTGGACCATTCCCCGCTGAATGTGGTCGCCTGGCACGGCAATAACGTGCCGTACAAATACGACCTGCGCCGTTTCAACACCCTCGGTACGGTGAGTTTCGATCACCCGGACCCGTCGATCTTCACCGTATTGACCTCGCCCACCAGCGTGCACGGCTTGGCCAACCTCGACTTCGTGATTTTCCCGCCACGCTGGATGGTCGCCGAAAACACCTTCCGCCCGCCGTGGTTCCACCGCAACCTGATGAACGAATACATGGGCCTGATCCAGGGCGCCTACGACGCCAAGGCCGAGGGCTTTCTGCCTGGCGGCGCTTCGTTGCACAGCTGCATGAGCGCCCACGGCCCGGACGGCGAGACGTGCACCAAGGCCATCAACGTCGAGCTGGCGCCGCACAAGATCGATAACACCATGGCCTTCATGTTCGAAACCAGCCAAGTGCTGCGCCCGACCCAGTTCGCCCTGGAATGCCCGCAACTGCAACCCTCTTACGACGCGTGCTGGGCCTCGCTGCCCGCCACCTTCAACCCGAACCGGAGATAACCGATGACTCAACCCATGCCAACCCGCAGCTGGGTGACCTCCGCCAACGGTCACCGCGATTTTCCCCTGCAGAACCTGCCGCTGGGCGTGTTCAGCATCAACGGCTCGGCACCGCGCAGCGGCGTAGCGATTGGCGACGCGATCCTCGACCTGCATGCTGCCCTGGACGAGTTTGACGGTGAGGCGCGTCGCGCTGTCGAAGCCACCGTTGGCGGCCAACTGAACGCCTTTTTCGAACTCGGCCGTGGCCCGCGTGTGGCCTTGCGCGAACGCCTGCTGGAGTTGCTCGCCGAAGGCAGCAAGCTGCAAACCCGTGACGCGCAGGTGCTGCACCGCGCCGTTGATTGCCAGATGCACCTGCCGGCAAAAATCAGCGACTACACCGACTTCTACGTCGGCATCGAACATGCGCAAAACGTCGGCAAACTGTTCCGCCCCGACAACCCCTTGCTGCCCAACTACAAATACGTGCCGATTGGCTATCACGGCCGCGCCTCAACCATTCGCCCCTCGGGCACCGAGGTACGTCGCCCTAAAGGCCAGACCCTGCCGGCCGGCCAGACCGAGCCAACCTTCGGCCCCTGCGCGCGCCTGGATTACGAATTGGAACTGGGCATCTGGATCGGCCAGGGCAATGCCATGGGCGACTCGATTGCGATTGGCGACGCCGCCGAGCACATCGCCGGTTTCTGCCTGCTCAACGACTGGTCGGCGCGGGATATCCAGGCTTGGGAATACCAGCCGTTGGGGCCGTTCCTGTCGAAAAGCTTCATCACCAGCGTCTCGCCATGGGTGGTGACGGCCGAAGCGCTGGAACCGTTCCGTAAAGCGCAACCGGCGCGTCCGCAGGGCGATCCACAACCGCTGCCGTACCTGCTGGACACGCGTGACCAGGCGGCCGGCGGCTTTGATATCGAACTGGAAGTGTTGCTGAGCACCGCCGCGATGCGTGAGCAAAACCTGCCGGAACATCGCCTGACCCTGAGCAATACCCAGCACATGTACTGGACCGTGGCGCAAATGGTTGCGCACCACAGCGTCAACGGTTGCCAATTGCAGGCCGGTGACTTGTTCGGTTCGGGCACCTTGTCCGGGCCGCAGCCGGGGCAGTTCGGCAGCCTGCTGGAGATCACCGAAGGCGGTAAAAAGCCGATTGAATTGGCCTCCGGCGAGGTGCGTAAGTTCCTCGAAGACGGCGACGAAATCATCCTGCGTGCGCGTTGCAGCCGCGAAGGGTTTGCCTCCATCGGCTTCGGCGAATGCCGTGGCACCGTGGTCGCGGCACGCTAAGAGGGCAGGGCGATGGAACTCTACACGTACTACCGCTCTACCTCGTCCTACCGGGTGCGTATCGCGCTGGCGCTCAAGGGGCTGGATTTCACCGCAGTGCCAGTCAACCTGCTGGTGCCACCGGGCGGTGCCAACCACCAGCCTGAATACCTGGCGATTAACCCCCAAGGTCGGGTGCCGGCCTTGCGTACGGATGACGGCGAACTGTTGATTCAGTCGCCGGCAATCATCGAGTACCTGGAGGAGCGTTATCCACAGGCGCCGCTGCTGTCCAAAGACCTGGCGACCCGCGCCCATGAGCGTGCGGTGGCGTCGATTATCGGCTGCGATATCCATCCGCTGCACAACTCCAGCACCCAGAACCTGCTGCGCCAGTGGGGGCACGATGAGGCGCACGTGGTCGAATGGATCGGGCACTGGATCAGCCAGGGCTTGGGCGCCGTGGAGCAGTTGATCGGGGATAAGGGTTATTGCTTTGGCGAACAGCCGGGGCTGGCGGATGCGTTTCTGATTCCGCAGCTGTACGCGGCGGAGCGCTTCAAAGTGCCGCTGGCGGCGTACCCGCGCATCGGGCGGGTAGCGGCGTTGGCGGCGCAGCATCCGGCATTTGTGCAGGCGCATCCGGCTAATCAACCCGATACCCCTGCCACACCCTAAATCAATGTGGGAGCTGGCAAGCCAGCTCCCACAGTTGATCGGCGTCATCCTTATAAAAATAACAGGTACCTTGCGATGCACAATCAGATTGCCAGCTTTCGCGCGGCACTCGACGCCCGTCCGGTGTCGCGCTACCAGTGGTTGATCCTCCTGTTGCTGGCGTTGCTGCTGGTAACCGATGGCTATGATGCCCAGGTGCTGGGTTATGTGGTGCCGGCATTGGCCAAGGATTGGAGCCTGGAAAAAGCTGCGTTCGGCCCCGTGTTCAGCGCCAACCTGCTGGGCCTGACGTTGGGCTCATTGCTGGTAACGCCGCTGGCCGACCGGTTCGGCGTGCGACGTATTTTGCTCGGCTGCGTGTTGATCTACGCAAGCCTCACGGTACTGATGGTGTTCGCCAATTCCCTGACCAGCCTGATGGCCGCGCGGTTTATCTGCGGCATCGGCATGGGCGGCGCGATGCCGAGCGCCATGGCGCTGATGTCGGACTATTCGCCGCCCCGCATGCGCACCTTGATGGTGACGTTGGCAGCCTGTGGTTTCTCATTCGGCGGCGCAGCGGGCGGTTTCGTGGCGGCGGGGTTTATCGAAGGCTACGGGTGGCAGGCGGTCTTCCTGGCCGGTGGTGTGACGCCGTTGCTGCTGTTTCCTTTCCTGGTGTGGCGGCTGCCTGAGTCGCTGCCGCGCCTGCTGCGCGATGCATCGCCATATACGCGGTTGCGCACAGTCACGGCGCGCATGCTGCCCGACTGGCAACCGCCGCCGGCGAGCGAGGCCGAAAACCGCCAGGAACAAGGCAGCAAACTCACGGTGGTGGAGCTGTTCCGCAACGGCTACGCGCGCCCGACCCTGCTGATCTGGGCGACGTTTTTTGTCAGCTTGATCCTGCTGTATTTCATGATCAGCTGGTTGCCGTCGCTGCTGCTGGAAAGCGGCCTGGAATTGAAGGAAGCCAATCTGGTGACCTCAATGTTCCTGTTTGCCGGCACCTTGGGCGCCATTGGCATGGCCTGGTTTGCCGACCGCCTGAAAAGCAAAGTGCGGCTACTGTCCGGTGTGTTGGCGGCGGCTGCGGTGTGCACCGTTCTGCTCGGCTTGAACCACGATAATCCGCGCTATCTGGTGGCCTGTGTGTTCGCCGCGGGGTTCTGCATTATCGGCGGCCAGCTGACCCTCAATGCGTTCGCCAGTAATTTCTACCCGGCGCATGTGCGCGCCACCGGCACCGGCTGGGCGCTCGGAGTGGGGCGATTTGGTTCAATCCTGGGGCCGCTGTTTGGCAGCCTGTTGCTGGCAATGCATATTCCGGTGGAGCAGATTTTCTTCTTCTGCGCGATTCCGGCGGTGATCGCCGCGTTGTTGATCATTCAAGTGCGTTCGCCTGGCTCAAATGCGCCGAAGGACCCGCTGCACAGCGATATTCTCAAAGCGCCGGCCAATCACTGATTCAACGCGAATCAAATGTGGGAGCTGGCTTGCCTGCGATAGCCATGGGTGTCTACGCAACTTTTTGTGTTGCTTTTAGCCTGC
>NZ_JBJGXU010000057.1:0-35880 GCF_045447305.1 Pseudomonas sp. D47
ATGCGGCGATCCAACAAGCCAGCCCCCACATTGACCGCCTCAGTCAGCGTCCCAGCGCGTCTTTCAAAAAGCCCGGGGCGATATAGCGCTGGTAATGCGCCTCCGACAGGATAAAAAACTCCCGATCAATCGCATCGCGCAGTTCCGGCAACGCCCAATCGCGAAACTCCGGCATCAGCACCATGCCATAGGCCTCCAGGTTGGAAATCACCCGCGCGCCGCGGGCGATCAACTGGTAGGCCCAGCAGTATTCGGACTGGTGCGGCACAAAGCGAATCTTGCGCTGCTCCAACTGCCCGCGCAGCATCTTGGGGTCGAAAACCTCCAGTTTGCCGGCCATCACCTGCACCAACAGCTGCTCAAGCCGCAGCCATACCGCACGTTTTTCCTCTTCGTTATAGCCGTTCCACTGGATCACTTCGTGGTGGAAGCGCTTGCAGCCTCGGCATACCAGATCGCCGTAGACCGTGGAGCACAGGCCGACGCAGGGGGTCTTGATGGTTTGGTTGGACATGGGCAGCGGCACACAACTCAGCGAAACGATGCGTCATGTTAGCCCTTTGTCTAAGGTTGATCACCCAGCAAACTTGGTTAGGCAACTTACCTTTAGATTTTTTTTGCCGTAGAATCATCCGGCCTTGTAAGGCGCCAATAATCCGCTGGAAGCTGTTTTCAAAGCGTCACGAGCACAGTCGTTCCTTCAGAACGGTGTTGGCGATGGTTATTACCCGGTAGGTAAATGCCAGCGCCAACCCTCATCAGCTCCGTTCTGCAGGCGTAAAACTTTGAAAGCAGCTTCTGTGAGGAATGCCGGCAGCGCTGGCTTTGCGGCCCAAAAAGCCCCCGAGCGCATGCGTGCCGTTCATTTCTGGATGAGCGTCCCGTGGGACCACTGATGAGGGTAATAACTGTGCTTGAAGCCTACCGCAAACATATCGAAGAGCGTGCAGCACTGGGTATCGTTCCCCAGCCGCTTAACGCCGAACAAACCGCAGGCCTGGTCGAGCTGCTGAAAAACCCCCCGGCTGGCGAAGAAGAATTCCTCGTTGACCTGATCACCAACCGCATTCCACCAGGCGTTGACGAAGCTGCCTACGTCAAGGCCGGTTTCCTGTCTGCCCTGGCCAAGGGCGAAGCCACTTCCCCCCTGATCGACAAAAAACGCGCTGTTGAACTGCTCGGCACCATGCAAGGCGGCTACAACATCGTGACGTTGGTCGAGCTGCTGGACGACGCCACGCTGGCGCCTGTCGCTGCTGCCCAACTCAAGCACACCCTGCTGATGTTCGATGCGTTCCACGACGTGGCCGAAAAAGCCAAGAACGGCAACGAACACGCTAAAGCCGTGCTGCAGTCCTGGGCTGACGGCGAGTGGTTCAAGAACCGCCCGACCCTGGCCGACAAGATCAGCCTGAGCGTGTTCAAGGTCACCGGCGAAACCAACACCGACGACCTGTCCCCTGCCCCGGACGCCTGGTCCCGCCCTGACATCCCGCTGCACGCCCTGGCCATGCTGAAAATGGCGCGCGAAGGCATCGTGCCGGACGAGCAAGGCAAGACCGGCCCGATGAAGCAGATCGAAGAGATGCGCGGCCAAGGTTTCCCAATCGCCTACGTCGGTGACGTGGTCGGTACTGGCTCCTCGCGTAAATCGGCAACCAACTCGGTACTGTGGTTCTTCGGCGACGACGTTCCTTACGTGCCGAACAAGCGTGCTGGCGGTTTCTGCTTCGGCAGCAAGATCGCTCCAATCTTCTACAACACCATGGAAGATGCCGGCGCACTGCCAATCGAGTTCGACGTTACCAACATGAACATGGGCGACGTGATCGACCTGTACCCGCATGCTGGCAAAGTCTGCAAACACGGCACCGATGAAGTCCTGACCACCTTCGAAATGAAGACCCCGGTACTGTTGGACGAAGTCCGTGCCGGCGGCCGTATCCCGCTGATCATCGGCCGTGGCCTGACCGAGAAGGCACGTACTGAACTCGGCCTGCCGCCTTCGACCCTGTTCAAGCTGCCGGAAGCTCCGGCTGAGAGCGACAAGGGCTTTACCCTGGCGCAGAAAATGGTGGGTCGCGCATGCGGTCTGGCAGAAGGCAAAGGCGTTCGTCCTGGCACCTACTGCGAGCCGAAGATGACCACCGTGGGCTCCCAGGACACCACCGGTCCTATGACCCGTGACGAACTGAAAGACCTGGCGTGCCTGGGCTTCTCGACCGATCTGGTGATGCAGTCGTTCTGCCACACCGCGGCTTACCCTAAGCCGATCGACGTGACCACCCACCACACCCTGCCTGACTTCATCATGACCCGTGGCGGTGTATCGCTGCGTCCAGGCGACGGCATCATCCACAGCTGGCTGAACCGCATGCTGCTGCCGGACACCGTCGGTACCGGTGGTGACTCCCACACCCGTTTCCCGATGGGCATCTCGTTCCCGGCCGGTTCTGGCCTGGTCGCATTTGCCGCAGCCACTGGCGTTATGCCACTGGACATGCCGGAATCGATCCTGGTGCGCTTCAAAGGCAAAATGCAACCTGGCATCACCCTGCGTGACCTGGTTCACGCCATTCCTTACTACGCGATCCAGGCTGGCCTGCTGACTGTAGAGAAGAAAGGCAAGAAGAACGCCTTCTCCGGCCGCATCCTGGAGATCGAAGGCCTGAACGACTTGACGCTGGAACAAGCTTTCGAGCTGTCCGACGCCTCGGCTGAACGTTCGGCTGCCGGTTGCACCATCAAGCTGTCGAAAGATTCGGTTACCGAGTACCTGAACTCCAACATCACCCTGCTGCGCTGGATGATCGGCGAAGGCTACGGCGATGCACGTACCCTGGAACGTCGTGCCCAAGCGATGGAAGCCTGGGTTGCCAACCCTGACTTGCTGGAAGCCGATGCCGACGCGGAATACGCTGAAATCATCGAGATCGACCTGGCTGAAATCAACGAGCCAATCCTCTGCGCACCAAACGACCCGGACGATGCCCGTCTGTTGTCCAGTGTTGCCGGCGAGAAGATCGACGAAGTGTTCATCGGTTCGTGCATGACCAACATCGGTCACTTCCGCGCGGCCGGTAAGTTGCTGGAACAGGTCAAGGGTCAGCTGCCAACCCGTCTGTGGCTGTCGCCGCCGACCAAGATGGACGCTCACCAACTGACCGAAGAAGGCTACTACGGCATTTACGGCAAAGCTGGCGCGCGCATGGAAATGCCGGGCTGCTCGCTGTGCATGGGTAACCAGGCACGGGTAGAGCCGAACTCGACCGTTGTGTCGACCTCGACCCGTAACTTCCCGAACCGTCTGGGTGATGGCGCTAACGTTTACTTGGCTTCGGCTGAGCTGGCGGCAGTCTCCTCCACCTTGGGTCGCCTGCCGACCGTCGAAGAGTACATGGGCTACGCGGCCAAGCTGGACACCATGTCCGGCGAAGTTTATCGCTACCTGAACTTCGACCAGATCGCCGAGTTCCGTAAAATCGCAGCAAGCGCAAACATCCCGGTGCTTCAAGCCTAAGGGTGTGTTGATGTAAAAGACGCCGCGTATCGCAAGGTACGCGGCGTTTTTTATGCCTGGAATACAGCCTCCACCCCAAAACACCTGTGGGAGCGGGCTTGTCGGCTCGCCACAGAGGGATGTGACGCTCTGCGTCACGCTCAGCACACTCAGGGCCGGGTCTGCAGCGCCAACTGCACAGCGCCGTCAACGCTCAACCCACTGAGCAGGACCTGTGGCGCAACCGCTTCCGGCAAGGCTTGCAGCACTTCCAGCGCCTCATGCCGTACGCGCGCCAGCACCAAGCGCTTGCCCTCCCCGCGCACCTGCGCAAAAAACGCCGCCAGCGCTTCGATACTGGTGCCGTCCAGGTCGGGCGACTCCTCCAGGCTCAGCACCACCGTCTCGACTTTTGACTGACGCATCAGGCGCAACGCCGCACCCAGGATGCGCTCGGCATTCGCAAAGAACAGCGCCTCGCTGGGCCGCACGATCAACAGGCCGGGCACCGCCACTGCATCGGCATGATGCTGACAATCAACAAAATCATGACTGTCGCCCAGGCGCCCAAGCACCTGGATTTCGGCCGCCGACATCTGGCGTAGCATCAGCACCACGCTGATCGCGACCGACACCAGCAAGCCATCCAGCACGCCCAGCACCAACACCGCCGCCACAGCACAGATCACCAGCAACCGGTCGCGCCGCCACACAAAGTAGCGCCCCAGGGGCTGCAGGCTCAAACCACGGCCCAACGCGTAGATGACGATAGCCGCAAGCACCGGCTCCGGCGTCAACGCGACATACGGCAACACCGTCAACACGATCACCAACACCACCAACGCCGCAACGATGCCGGCAAAACGCGAGCCCGCGCCGGCCGCCTCATTGGCCGAGGTTGCCGAATAGCCCGCGCCGGCCGGCATGCCGTGAAACAACCCGGATATCAGGTTCGCCGCACCCAGCGCCAGCAAGTCACGATTGGATGACACCCGGTCGCCATGTTTAAGCGCGAACGAACTGATGGAGCCGTAGGACTCCGCATACAAGATCATGACCAAGGCAAACGCCAACTCGCCCAGGCGCAGCCAGTCGGCGAATGGCAGAACCGGCAAATGCCCCAACTCCAAACGCAGGTCGATCATGCCGATCAAGCCCACACCGTGGGCCTGCAGGTCCAGGTACTGCCCGACGATGATTCCCAGGATCACCACCAGCAGCCCGCCCGGCAGGCGCGGAATACGCGCGCACAGCCACAACACCAACAATGCCGCCGCCGCGACCAGCGCCGCCGCCCAGTTCCAACGCGGTAGCTGCTCCATCAGCTGCGGCAGAAAACGGATCAGGTTGTTGTCGCTCAGGTGCACACCGACCACGCTGGCCAGCTGCTTGAGGATGATGGTCAGCGCCAGGCCGAAGGCAAACCCGCGCAGTACGGGTTTAGCGATAAACGACGTCACGCCGCCGAGCTTGAACAGCCCGGCCAGCAAGAAGAGTACCCCAGTGATCAGCACCAGCCCGAATGCCAGGGACAGCCTCAGCGCGGGATCATCACCCGCCAGACTTGAAGTGGCTGCCGCCAATACCGCCGCCGAGGACGAGGTGGCCGAGACAATTGCAAAACGGCTGGTGCCGAACAGGCCGTAACACACCAGCCCGGCAAACAAAGCGATAACACCCGCCTGGGGCGGCAGCGCAGCGATGCTGGAATACGCCACGGCTTCGGGCAGCAGCAAACCGGCAATGGATAAACCGGCGAGGATGTCTTGTGTACGATTGTTCGGTGCAACAGCCGGCGGAATGCTTTCAGTTTTCAATCGAACCAACCCATCCTGGCAAATAGCGTGCTTCCTGGCTGCGCGCCAGGGTCATGGCCTTACCCAGCAGCTTGGCGTTTAACTGGCTGACCACATCGCTGCCAATACGGCTACGGAAGAAATCCGCCCACAGGAACTCGCTGAACGGTGTCGCGTCCTTGGCGTAACCACCGGCCGTGCGCAACAGGCCCGCGAGGCTGCGGTAAGGGTCGTCCTGCAGGTCAGTAATCTTGCGCGGAATGGCTTCATAGGTACGCCGCAGGCCGCGCGCATCATAGGGGTGCACCCATTGATTGAACGCCATGACATTCCAGAACGTGCTGCGCTCCACGAACGACAAGTCCTTGAGCATCAGCAGCGACACGCTTTTGACGTCTTCCAGCAACAGCGCCAGGCCGAAATGGTGATGGTCGGTGATGTAATAGCGCCCGTCCGGCCCCAGTACACAAGGAAACCAGTGCTTGTCGAGCGCAGCGGCGCGCTCCTTGCGCTTGAGCTTGGTCCAGGCCTCACGTTTGCTGGCGACTTCAGCCATGCCCACCGTCAATTGAGTGGGGTGCAACTTTTCCAGCTTGCTTGTGACCAGTTGCGGACGGGGCCGGGCCATGAGTGTCTCCAAAAGGGAACCAATAAGCCGACAGCTTAGCCCGCATTGCCGGGCCGATTTTTTCGTACGCAAAAAAAAGCCGATTCGCGCAGTACGCGAATCGACCTTGTTGTGTGCAACCCGCTACAACAGATCCTTTGTGGCGAGCGGGCTTGCCGGCCCGCTCGCCACAACAGCGCTCACAAGCAGCCCATGCTGCCTTCAGGACAGCAGCGAATAGATCAACGCGGTAATCGCGACCAAGCCTACGGCGGTGACAAACACGTTGGACGCCTGCCCACGGTACTTGGCCATGGCCGGCACCTTGCGGATCGCGTACATCGGCATCAGGAACAGGATCGACGCGATGATTGGGCCGCCCAGGGTCTCGATCATGCCGAGGATGCTTGGGTTGAGCGTGGCGACGATCCAGCACACCACCAGCATGAAGGCAGCGGTCATGCGGTCCAGAGACTTGGCCGCCGGGCGGCGACCGGTCTTGAGCACCAGGCCCTTGAGGCCTTCACTGGCGCCGATGTAGTGGCCCAGGAACGACTTGGCAATCGCTACGAACGCAATCAACGGCGCGGCGAAGGCGATGGTCGGGTTATCGAAGTGGTTGGCCAGGTACGACAGGATCGACAGGTTCTGCGCTTTCGCTTCGGCCAACTGCGCCGGCGACAAGGTCAGCACGCAGCTGAACACGAAGAACAGCACCATCACCACCATCAACAGGTGCGCGCGGCACAGGATCTGCGAGCTGCGCTCATCGGCGTTGGCGCCGTACTGGCGCTTCTGGTCCACCGCGAAGGCCGAGATGATCGGCGAATGGTTGAACGAGAACACCATCACCGGAATCGCCAGCCACAGCGTGTTGAGCAACGCCGAGGGGGCCGGGACTTGATTGGCGGTACTGAGGATGCCACCGGTCCAATGCGGGATGAGGTACACCGCCAGGAACAGCAAGGCGACGATAAACGGATACACCATCAGGCTCATGGCCTTAACGATCACTTGCTCGCCACAACGCACCACGGCCAACAGGCCGAGGATCAGCACAAACGCCAGGATCGCGCGTGGCGGCGGCATGATGTGCAGTTGGTGTTCCATAAAGCTGCTGACCGTGTTGGTCAGCGCCACGCTGTAGATCAGCAGGATCGGGAAGATCGCGAAGAAGTACAGCAAGGTGATCAGCGCACCGGCCTTAACGCCGAAATGTTCTTCAACCACGTCGGTAATGTCGGAGCCTTCACGGCCGGACAGGACGAAACGGGTCAGGCCGCGGTGGGCAAAGAACGTCATCGGGAAGGCCAGCAATGCCAGGATCACCAGCGGCCAGAAGCCCCCGAGGCCCGCGTTGATAGGCAAGAACAAAGTGCCGGCGCCGATGGCGGTGCCGAACAGCCCGAGCATCCAGGTAGTGTCCTGGCGGCTCCAGCTTGTGAGGGTTGCAGGTGTCGTTGCATAGCGTTCGTCGACGCTATTGGCCTGATCATTCATCCGGTCGGATCTCCGCATTTCCACAGCCGGGACGAGTCAGAAAAACCTGACAGGCAGCGCCCCAGCCATAACAAGCGCGCGATTGTCCGGGATTCTCGTGAATAAGCAAAGACTTAGCTGAGGAGTGGTTATGCGGTGCGGCCGTTCAAGGGCGGCCGCAGGCGACGGTTTCACACGGTTTCAGGATTTTTGGACTATCTTCACGATCCTAGGTTAGCTGGCCTCACAACGACAGAAATCTTGGACTTTCTGCCGTATGGAGGGGGAGATGAACCCTTGCGAATCGGTGAAATTGAAGCTTCCCTTTTAAACACCTTCAGCAAAACGGCGTTCAAAAAAGAGCCGACATTTAGAGCCGAAAACTACCCATCTGCTTCGTCAGGTTTTCGGATAGCCCACGCAGCGTACGACAATCTTCGCGACAGCGTTGCACCTCGCTATTGGTGGTGGTTGCAAGGTCGGCGATCCCCTGTACATTACGATTGATCTCCTCTGTTACTGACGATTGCTCTTCCGTGGCAGTCGCCACTTGGCGGTTCATATCGCTGATGTGCTCAATCTGGCTGGAGATAGTTTGCAGCAAGCGGTTGGTACTTTCGCTCGCCTCAACACCGGTACCGGTGGCTGCTTGGCCAGAACTCATTGAGCTGACTGCGGCCTCCGCGCCTTGCTTGAGGTTCTGGATGATCCCCTGAATTTCGTCAGTAGAACCCTGAGTACGTCCAGCAAGCGTGCGCACCTCGTCAGCAACAACCGCAAAACCTCGGCCCATCTCCCCTGCCCTGGCAGCCTCAATAGCAGCGTTCAGGGCCAACAGATTGGTCTGCTGCGATATCCCACGAATAACGGCCAGCACCTGATCAATCGTCGCTATTTGTTCGGCCAACGCACTGACCGATTTTGCTGCATGGCCAATGCCGTCGGCCATTTGCTCGATATGCACCGTCGAACTGCCAACCATTTGGCTGGCCTGTTGAGCTTCGGAGCGAGCGCTGTTTGAGGCCTCCGCTGCGCTGCTGGCATTACGTGCAATCTCTTGCACCGTCAGGCCCATTTCATGCACCGCCGTGGCGACCATATCGGTCATCTCATTTTGCTGCACCGCTCTCTCGGCCGTCCCTTCAACAACCTGCGTGACTTGGCCAACCGCGACATTGAGTTGTGCGCTGGTTACCAGTGCTTGGCCGATCAGCTCCCTGAGCTTTGTACTCATCACCCGGACACTAGACATCGCGCTATTGGCGGGCGCGTCGGGAATCAGAACCCCGAGGTTGCCATTGGCGATTTCGCTCAAAATCTTATCCAGCACAGCGGGTGTACCACCCAGTTGCGCTAGCATTTGCTTTCGCCCGAGCATAACCAACAGAGCAATTTCCAGGATCAACGCCAGGAGCACGGCAATAAACAGGTTCTGGAACAGAGACAGCGTATTATCCGCGACGGTGACCTGTTGATCGGTACGTTCCTCCACCAAGCCGAAAAACTCGTCAACGGGCTTCATGATTTGCCCTTTGAACTGGTGATATTCGCGGCCGTGCAACAGGTCACGCGCCAACGCCAAATCAGGTGCAGCGTTGATTGAGTAAGTGCCCTGAGGGTCAATGAATTTACCTTTGACGGCATTCATTGCCTTGGTTTCAAGCTGGACCAAACCGTCGGATTTATCCTGAGCCTCTTTAAGCCTCGCAAACTCGACATCGTTGAAGCCCGCACGACGCATGAGCTCATTCAATGCAACTGTTTCACCATCTGGCCTTGGTTTCAGATTGCCGGCAGCAACAAAATCCCAGTAGATTCGATGGTATCCCTCAGGTCTAGGGGCTTTACCGTTGCGGATCTGCAGAACCTGCAGGTATTCGCGTTCGTACTCAGGATCGGCCGTGACGGCATAAGTTCGGGCCAACCGCGTCAGGTCATCAGAACTCTGCCGCAACTCATCTGCCAGTAAGTAAGAGTGGTAGCGCTTTTCGCTGGAGACCAATAAGTCCTTGGAGGAGAGCTTTATCGAGTAAAACGTATAAACCAAAGCCACGAATGTTATGGCGATCAGAATCAACAAGCCGTAAAGCGTCCGCGATGTTTTAGCTGCGTTCATAGCGCTATGAGTCCTAGGGAGGGGACAAAACCAAGCCACACAACGGCGGCAATTCTCGGATCATTAGCAGAAGCTATGCAGTGACATATCGGAGTCTAGGCGCAAGTCGGGTGCTCAGGTAATTTTTAATTCATGAATAGTTGCAACCATCACTTGACAACGCAGCACTAGGACGCGAACAGATTAATAGTGAGGTATTAGGCGCCTATTGAAGACATAGCGATTGCTAAGCAGGTATTTTCAGCACGCTTCGATGTGATCCCGCTGTTGGGTTGACCACGCTGTTCGGCCTGTCAAACCGGTGGAGGGCTGGAAAACAGCTGCTGGGTATGGGCGAGTTGCGCACTTAACACGGAAGGCCTGGCGAAAACGCCCTTAATACATGGCGCATCGGCCGCGTTTTCCACCTGCCGACGCGGTGCGACACGTTTATCGGAGCCCCCCTTATAACTCCAAACTTTCAAAAAGAGCCAAATAAAAAATTCAGACATACTTTTCCAAACCAAGAATCCGCAACAACAGCTGTATATACATGTTACGGAAATACACATACCTGTTGAGCAGCGTCTGAGTTCCTAACTACTCCCCAACCCTCACCGAGTGCAAAAAAATGATTCTTATTTAACACCTTCAGGCGCTCTAACAATACAAAGACTCACTACGGTTTTTGCCGGACTGTTTCTTGCTGGAATATTTAGCTCACCCGAAACTTACGCAAAACAAGGGGAGCCAGGATCAGACGTCTATACGCTGGCCTCTTCCCCTCAGTGGTTGACCACCAAAGTCTGATAACGCGGTCATGTTAACGGTGTTTCTTAAACATGATCAGTCACGGCCGTTAAGCGCACTGAAAGCACAACTGGCCAAGCAGGAGTTTCACGCAGTATTTCCTCCTGCCGGAGTGGAAGTCGTCAGTTGGAATATAACCATGGGCATCGGGCAGGTCATCGTCCTGCGCCTGGCAGAAGTCACCCTGGCGCGTGCGGCAGTGGCCCGTCAGACGAATTCCTGGAAGCCACACGAACCAAGCTGCTGCCCGTGAAGAATTCGGAAGCGACCGTTGACAGCCGCGCGACCACGCCAGCATGATCGGGCCATGAACCTTATTCAGCTGTGCCTCACTCGCACCACCACCACGACCGCTTATGGCGGGTCGTGCGGTTGCTGTGGGTGCTTGAGCTAGAAACATCCCGGATACAACCCAAGGCCCCGCCAGCAATGGACGGGGCCTTTTTATTGCCCCGCCACCTGGCCACTGCAAGGAGCAAGACCATGGCAAACGCCCTGCTGATCATCGATATGCAAAACGGTTTATACGATGGCCCGGACAAACCCTTCGAACGCGAACGCGTGCTGGGTACCATCAACCAACTGATCCAGCGCGCCCGCACAACCAACGCGCCGATCTTCGTGGCCCGCCACACCGGCCCTGCCGGCTCACCGATTGAAGCCGGCAGCCCTCTCTGGCAGCTCTTGCCCGAGCTGAATGTCGACGAGGCCCGCGACCACCTGTTCAATAAAACCCGCCCCAGCTGCTTTCTAGGCACCGATCTGGCGCAGCAACTGGCGGCGAAGCAGGTGGATGAACTGGTGATTGTGGGGATGAAAACGCAGTTCTGCATCGACACCACCTGCCGAGTGGCGGCTGAGTTGGGGTTTTCAGTGGTGTTGCCGGAGGATGGCCATACCTGCATGGAAACCCCACTACTGTCAGCCGAAGCAATCATCGCGCATCACAATGCGACCCTGGCGGGGGCGTTCGTAAAGCGGGTCAAGGCGATCGATGTTGCCTGGAGCCAAAACGCTCAGCTATCCAGCTAAACAGTCGAAACCCCGAGACTTGCATTGCGCAGTTCACCATTGATGGCGTTCTGCGCAATATCCAGTTTTTCGACCAGCTCGGCAGTCTCATGGGCGGTCAGCACAAGAACAGGCAGGTCCCAGTCGTAGTTCTTGATGACATTTATACGAAACCCGCCAGTGGCATCAAATTCCGGGTACCAACCCACATCCAGTAACAACCCCCCAGCGAATTCCACTTGGAGCATATCTTCCTTCAGCAGCCCGGTTTGCCTTGCCACGGCTACATCCTGCAAGCGCGACAGATCATCATGGGTGACCGTGCCGCCGGTAAAATTAAGCGGGATCAATTTGTTAACCTCCTGAATTCCTGTTCAGAAATGGGATGACCGTGAACAGCGCCGGCACTCAGCTCGATCCGAACCCAGCGACTGAGCTTGCCCTGACTGGCGCCTACGCAGTATGGAAACTCCATCACTCTCCAAGGCTTTCCATTCGTGGTGGGTATGCCATTTTTTATAGGCCTCTCTCTCAAGCATTTCAATAGCGATGCTGGGCCTGTACTTGGCTGGGCCGACAAGCGTATTCGCAATCACCGCATTCCACGGCACCAGCGTTGAGGGGCTGTGTTTGTAACCGTAAGGTGTCGATTCGATCTCATCGTGTGTGGCAGGAACAAGCACCCATGTCGTCTCTGCTGAAGGGAAAGTCGACAAAGTCTGGCGCAGTAAATAGGTCCTGGATGGGCGGTCTGTAAATTCAGAATGGCCTTACGAAAGAAGAAAATTTTCTATCTGAACAAAACGTTCCGTCTTACAAATCCCGCATACTCATCCTCTCAAACCCTTCAGGAAGAGCCTTCCGATGACCACCACTGTTCTGGTCCTGGTTGAAACCATCAACGAATACCTGCAAATCATCGAGAGCAATGATTTTCATGTGATTCTGGCGCCGACGCCGGCGGAACGCGCCCAGGCGATCAAGGCCCACGGTGGGCAGATCAAGGCGGTGCTGACCCGTGGCCCGCTGGGGCTGTATGCCGAGGAAATCGCCGCACTGCCGCTGCTGGAGATCATCTGCGTGATCGGTGCCGGCTACGAGCATGTGGACCTGCAGGCGGCGAGCAACCGTGGGATCGTGGTGACCAACGGCGCCGGGGTGAATGCGCCGTCGGTGGCCGACCACGCCATGGCGTTGCTGCTGTCACTGGTGCGCGGTATTCCCCAGAACGACGCGGCCGTGCGGCGCAGCGAGTGGCCAAAGGTGATGCGCCCTTCCCTGGGCGGCAAGCAACTGGGCATTCTGGGGCTCGGCGCGGTGGGCATCGAGATCGCCAAGCGTGCGGCCCTGGGCTTCGGCATGGAGGTGAGTTATCACAACCGCCAGCCCCGCGATGATGTGGACTACACCTACTGCGCCACCGCCGTGGAATTGGCGCGCACCTCGGATTTTCTGATACTGGCCACACCCGGCGGTGCGAGCACCCGTCACCTGATTGATCGCCACGCCTTGGACGCGCTGGGGCCGAACGGCTACCTGGTGAACATCGGGCGCGGCAGTGTGGTGGTGACCGACGATCTGGTGGCAGCTCTTGAGCAACGGCGTATCGGCGGTGCAGCGCTGGACGTGTTCGACGACGAACCCAAAGTGCCCGATGCCCTCAAGCGCCTGAGCAATACCGTGCTCACCTCGCATGTCGCTGGCCTGTCGCCGGAAGCCGCCCACGACACCGTGCAGCGCGTGGCCGACAACTTGGTGGAGTATTTCGCCGGTCGGCCCGTGCTTACACCCGTAAACCTGCCGCCACGCAAACAATAGCGTTTAGCCAGCACCGACGCGAAACCTGACTACACTGCTCTGCGGGTATGCTCAGGACGTCGGTGCATGACCGGCGAAGGAACGCAGAATGTTTGGCCATGGACTCGGCCCGGCCCGCCAACGCGGGGCCATCGGCTTGATCGGCGCGGTTACCCTTGGGATCGCGCTGTTGTTTATGTTGCTGGTGGTCGACAGCGGCCGCTTGTACCTGGAGAAGCGCAAGTTGCAGCGCGTGGCCGATACGGCGGCGCTGGAAGCGGTGAGCCGCAGCGGCAAGTGCGCGGCGCCGACTAACAATGCCACGCAGTTTGCGACTGAAAGCGCAGCGCGCAACGCCTTCAAGGTCGACGCCAATCGCACATTGGCTGTCGCCTGCGGCACCCTGGCCACCGGTGCGGACTTTATGCGCACCTTCAGCGCCGACCCCGCCAAAACCGATGCCATCCGGGTGATTGCCACCCACCGTGTGCACACCAGCCTCGCCCATGGCTTGCTCATGCTGTTCTCGGCTAAACCCATCACCATGATGACGCTCTTGAGCGCCACGGCGGTCGCCGCCGCGCCGACTCCGACGGTGGCATCACTCACCGTGCGCAGCACTTTGCTGACCGTGGACAGCACCAAGTCCGTCGCCCTCAACGCCCTGATCGGCGGCTTGCTGGGCGGCACGTTGCAACTCGACGCGGTGGGCTGGAACGGCTTGATCAACACCAATATCAGCTTGCTCAAGTACCTGGATGCCTTGGCCATCCGCTTGAACGTCAGCGCCGGCAACTACGACCAGTTGCTCAAGACCGACGCCACCGTCGGCCAGTTGATCCAGGCCGCCATCGATGTACTCATGCTGGGCGGTGACGCGGTCAAGGTGGTGATCAACAACCTGGAAGCCATCAAACTGATCGCGCCGGGCACGCAGATCCTGCACTTGGGCGACCTGATCAACATCCAGAACGGCACGGACAAAAGTGCGCTGGATGTGAAGCTGCAACTGTTCAACCTGATTCAGGGCTTCGTGCAGCTGTCGAACAAGGCCAGCGCGGTCGCCGTGGAACTGCCGGTGGATGTGCTGGGGCTGATCGGCGTCACCGTCAGCACCAAAGTGATTGAGCCGGCGCAGCTCTCAAGCATCGGCGACCCGAAGAACATCGCCACACAGCCCATCTTTGTCCGCACCGCTCAAGTGCGCACCCTGATTTCGGTGAAGTTACCCATCGTCACGCTGGTCAACAATGTGTTGGGTGGCGTGGTGCAAGCGCTGAATGACGTGCTGGGCGGCCTGTTGGGGCTGCTTGACCCCAATTGTTGCCTGGTCACCAGCCTTGAAATCGGCGACAAACTCGACATTGCCCTGGAAGCCGCCGGTGGCAGCGCCAAGGTCAGCGGCTACAGTTGCGACGGCGATAACAAGGCACTGTCGGTGCTCGGTGAAACCTCGGCCTTACGCGCGATGATTGGCCAGGTTGATCCCAAGAATCTGTTCTCGTCCACCCAAACACTGCAAGTCGACGAGTACCCGGTGGTGGATATCGGCACCAAGACCTGCAAGCGCGGCACGGGAGTCTGTGGCGACCGACAGGCATTCGCGGCCGGCGGGCTGGGCATCCGCGTCGACAGCAGTGTGGCCCGAACCCAACGCGCACACACCTACACCCACCCGCCGGCGGTGAATCAGCCACCGACGTATTATCAGTTCGCCGCCTCGAATGTGGTCAGCAGCCTGAGGGAAACACTCACCGGCATCCAACTGATCAACCACCCGCCGAAAATGGCCAGCCTGTTGGGCGTCGTGCTGGGCATCGTCACAAGCCTGCTCAACGGCTTGCTCTCGACCCTGGGCGGGCTGATTGCCGGGCTGCTCGGCCCGCTGCTCGACCCCATCGTCAACAACCTGCTCGCCGGCCTTGGCATTGACCTGGCAAAAGTTGAAATCGGTGCCAACCTGTCCTGCAACCCCGGTGGCCGGGCGATGCTGGTGATTTGAGCACATCAGGCCCGCTGATCATCATCCAACACGCTAACCTATTAAGCCGCCCCGACCTTGTCGCTGGGCGGCGGTGCGCATTAGATTAGCCAATAGTCCAAGGCCTTTAGAATAAGCAGAAGGGATAAGCATGGCGCTTAACGACCAATCGACCCAGATTCGCCCAGGCGAAGAACTTGATGCCAGCCTCATCGATCCCTACCTCAAGGCCCATATTCCGGGCCTGCACGGCACGGTCAAGATCAGCCAGTTCCCTGGCGGTGCGTCCAACCTGACTTACTTGCTGGAGTACCCGGGCCAGGAATTCGTGTTGCGCCGCCCGCCCTTTGGCCACAAAGCCAAGTCCGCCCACGACATGGGCCGCGAGTACCGCATTCTCAACCAGCTTAAAGACGGCTTTCCTTATTGCCCCAAAGCCTACGTGCATTGCACCGATGAATCGGTCATCGGTGCCGAGTTCTATGTGATGGAGCGGGTCAACGGCATCATCCTGCGTTCCGACCTGCCGCCGGAACTGGGCCTGGACGCGACCAAGACCGAAGCACTGTGCAAAAGCTTTATCGACAAGTTCGTCGAGCTGCATCAGGTGGATTACGCGGCCTGCGGCCTGGCCGGCTTGGGCAAGCCCGAAGGCTACGTAGAACGGCAGATTCGCGGCTGGAGCGACCGCTACGAAAAAGCCCTGACCCCCGACGCCCCGAGCTGGGAAGCCGTGCGCGCCTGGCTCAATGACAAGATGCCGGCCGACCACCCGACCTCCAGCATCGTGCACAACGACTACCGCTTCGACAATGTGATCCTGGACCCCAATAACCCGATGCAGATCATCGGCGTGCTGGACTGGGAACTGACCACCCTGGGTGACCCGCTGATGGATTTGGGCAACACCCTCGCCTACTGGATCGAAGCCGCCGACCCGGCCCCGGTGCAACTGATGCGCCGCCAGCCGAGCAACGCCCCCGGCATGCTCACCCGCCGCCAGTTCGTCGATTACTACGCAGAGCGCTCCGGCATTCAGATCGACAATTTCGACTTCTACTACACCTACGGCCTGTTCCGTCTGGCCGGCATCGTGCAGCAGATCTACTACCGCTTCTTCCACGGCCAGACCCAGGACAAACGCTTTGCGCAGTTCATCCACATGAACACGCTGCTGGAGCAAATGAGCCTGAATGTCATCGGTAAATCCGCACTCTGACGGCAAGAACTCTATCTTGAAGAACAAGGAACCCCACATGTCCAAGACCCACCTGTTCGACCTCGACGGCAAGATTGCTTTTGTGTCCGGCGCCAGCCGCGGTATCGGTGAAGCCATCGCCAAACTTCTGGCCCAGCAAGGCGCCCACGTGATCGTCTCCAGCCGTAAGCTGGAAGGCTGCCAGCACGTGGCGGATGCGATCATCGCCGACGGCGGCAAAGCCACCGCCGTGGCGTGCCACATTGGTGAAATGGAGCAGATCACCCAGGTGTTCGCCGGCATCCGTGAACAGTTCGGCCGCCTGGATATCCTGGTCAACAACGCCGCGACCAACCCGCAATTCTGCAACGTGCTGGACACCGACCTGGGCGCGTTCCAGAAGACCGTGGACGTGAACATTCGCGGCTACTTCTTCATGTCGGTGGAAGCCGGCAAGCTGATGCGCGAGAACGGCGGCGGCAGCATCATCAACGTGGCGTCGATCAACGGGATTTCCCCGGGCGTGTTCCAAGGCATCTACTCGGTGACCAAGGCCGCGGTGATCAACATGACCAAGGTGTTTGCCAAGGAATGCGCAGCGTTCGGCATTCGTTGCAACGCCCTGCTGCCGGGCCTGACCGACACCAAGTTCGCCTCGGCGCTGGTGAAGAACGATTCGATCCTGAAGATGGCCTTGGCGCAGATCCCACTCAAGCGCGTGGCCGATCCCAGCGAAATGGCCGGCGCAGTGCTGTTCCTGGCCAGCGATGCCTCCAGCTACACCACCGGTGTGTCGCTGAATGTGGACGGCGGCTTCCTGTCCTGATCAAGCGTTCGGCGGTTGCTGACGAAAACTCACCGCCAGGCGGTTCCAGCCACTGATGCTGGACACCGCCATGGTCAGGTCCACCCGTTCCTGCTCGCTGAACTCCAGGCGCACCGCCGTAAACAGTTCATCCCCGACGCTTGAGCGTCGCCAGCGTTGCCACCAACTCGCTCCAGGCCAATGCGGCTTTCTCCCGCGCGGTAAAAAGGCGATAACCTACAAGGTGGGTGAATCGTCTTATGAAAAAGCTGAGGTGCTGACGCCGCTTGCGCGGTAACCCCCACACCACAAGGTCAATGTGGGAGCTGGCTTGCCTGCGATTGCGGTACATCAGACACAGATGCATGAGCTGCCCCACCGCTGTCGCAGGCAAGCCAACTCCCACCGTTTGAATGGTGCTGGGTACGAGGGCTCAGGGCCGTTTGAACTCCCGCCGCAGTTGCTCGATCAGCGGTCGGCAAGCACAGCCGTCCAAGTGATCATTGACCATCCCCATCGCCTGCATCAGCGCATACATCGTGGTGGGGCCAACAAAGGTCCAGCCGCGTTTCTTCAAGGCCTTCGACAACCTCACCGAAGCCGGTGACGTCGGATTACCCGTCCAATAAGCCATGTCCACCATGGCCGGGCGCTCCTCCTCGCTAGGCTCAAACGCCCAAACCCACCGCGCCAGCGAGCCAGTTTCATCCACCAGCTCACACGCCCTGCGCGCATTGTTGATGGTGGACACGATCTTCGCCCGATTGCGCACAATGCCGGGGTCCTGCATCAGCCGCTCAATGTCCGCCTCGCCATACCGCGCCACGCGACGAAAATCAAAGCCCTCAAACGCCACCCGGAACTGCTCGCGCTTGCGCAAGATGGTGATCCAGGCCATGCCCGCCTGAAACCCCTCCAGGCAAATCTTCTCGTACAGCTGGATATCATCCGCCACCGGCACGCCCCACTCGTGGTCGTGGTAACGCGGGTATTCCGGCGCCGCTGTGCGCCAGGTGCAATGCGTCTGCCCTGCGTGCGTGGTCAGTCCTGGTCTGTCCATCGATCACCTCGCCAATCTTGCCGCGGATGATAAGCGAAAAAATTTCCAAACCACCAACCGCTCAAGCATCACGCTTACCGACCAACTGGTCAGACCGGAACCTGTCAACCGTCCAATATTTACTTGTGATTTCAAAAAAACCCAGCGTAGACTGGCCACGCACTGGACTTACCGGTAAGACCACAACAATTAAGCCCTGGAACCACCAGGGCACCGAATAGAGATCCCTCCCATGCTCAGATGGTGCTCGCGTTCGATTTTCCTGCAAGTCGTGATTGGCCTGATGCTCGGCATCGCCTGCGGCCTGGCCCTTCCCGAATTCTCCTCGCAACTCAAACCCCTGGGTGACGGCTTCATCAAGCTGATCAAGATGCTGATTGGCTTGATCGTGTTCTGCGTGGTGGTCAGCGGTATTTCCGGCGCCGGCGACTTGAAGAAAGTCGGGCGCATCGGCCTCAAGTCGGTGATCTACTTTGAAGTGCTGACCACTGTTGCGCTGGTGATCGGCCTGATCATGGCCTTCAGCACCGGCATCGGCACCGGCGCCAATATCCACCTGGAGCAATTGTCCTCCGCCGGCCTGAATGAACTGGCTGACAAGGGCCAACATATCCGTGGCACCAGCCAGTTCCTTATGGACCTGATCCCCAACTCGGTAATCGGCGCCTTCGCCGACAACAACGTGCTGCAAGTGCTGCTGTTTTCAGTGCTGTTCGGCAGCGCGCTGAACTTGGTGGGCGAAGCCGCTTCGGGCATCTCGCGGTTGATTAACGAGCTGAGCCACGTGATCTTTCGCATCATGGGCATGATCGTGCGCCTGGCGCCGATTGGCGTGTTCGGCGCCATCGCCTTCACCACCAGCACCTACGGCCTGGATTCGCTGCAACACCTGGGCAGCCTGGTAGGCTTGTTCTACCTGACCTGCTTTGCCTTTGTCGGGCTGGTGCTGGGCCTGGTGATGCGCTTGTCCGGCCTGCGCATGTTGCCGTTGCTCAAGTACCTGCGCGAAGAGTTGCTGATCGTGATGGGCACCGCCTCATCCGATGCGGTGCTGCCACAGATCATGCGTAAACTCGAGCACCTGGGTATTGGCAGCTCAACGGTAGGCTTGGTGATTCCGACGGGGTATTCATTCAACCTCGACGGTTTCTCGATCTACCTGACCCTGGCCATCGTGTTTATCGCCAACGCCACCGGCACCCCGCTGTCGATGACCGACTTGCTGACCATCCTGCTGGTGTCGCTGATTACCTCCAAGGGCGCTCACGGGATTCCGGGCTCGGCGCTGGTGATTCTAGCCGCGACCCTCACCGCCATCCCGGCGATTCCGGTGGTCGGGCTGGTGCTGGTGTTAGCGGTGGACTGGTTCATGGGTATAGGCCGTGCATTGACCAACCTGATCGGCAACTGTGTTGCCACCGTGGCCATTGCCCGTTGGGAAAAAGACATCGATATCCAGCGCGCCAACAAGGTGCTCGACGGCCAGCAAGGCTATGCCTTCCAGGCCAAGAAGCCGGTGCTGCCGGCGCATCAAGAGTTTTAAGCGATTTCATAAACAACACAGATCCACTGTGGGAGTTGGCTTACCTGCGATAACGGTGGGTCAGCAATAGAGATGTTGACTGACCGTCAGTCATCGCAGGCAAGCCAGCTCTCACACTGGATCGTCACAAGACTCACCATTGTATTTGCACTATCAAGGAGACGTAGACGTGATCAGCACCTCAACCGTCGTCAATTCAGTCGTAGAAAAACTGCGCGCCGCACTCAAGCGCGGCCAGTGGCGGCGTGGCGAAATGCTGCCCGGCCAGCGTGAACTGGCCGAACAAATGGGCATCAGCCGCCCAAGCCTGCGTGAAGCGGTGATCGTGCTGGAAACCCTGGGCCTTGTGCGCTCGATGCCCGGCAAAGGTGTGGTGGTGCTGGAAACCAGCGTCAGCGAACCGCAATCCAGTGACGCCGTGGCCGATGCCAGCCTGGAAGACATCCTGCAACTGCGCTACACCCTCGAGCCGTTCATTGTCGGCCTGGTCGCCCAATCCATCAGCAGCAAGGAAGTCGGCCAATTGCGCCTGACCCTGATGGACATGCGCGAAGCCCTGGATGCCGGTGACGCCGAAGCGGGTATGAACGCCTACATCGGTTTCCACGAAGAACTGTTCGCGCTGACCTCCAACCCGATCTTCCAGAACGTGGTGCAACAGACCAGCAACGCCCTCAAGCAAAGCGCCCAGGTGCTGCGTAACTCGCCCGAACACCTGGCGGAACGCCTGCAGGAAAACGAGGCCGTGGTGCGCGCTATCCGCAACAAGAACAGCGCCCTGGCCAGTGCCGAGATGCGTCGGCACATCCTCCAGGAAGGCCTGCGCATGGGCATTCGCTTGAACATCCCGGACGACCATCTGGGCAGCTGAATTTTTGGAGACAGGCCATGACCGCCCACGCCCTGCAACGCCACCCCATCCTCCCTGCCCTGCGCCTGGTGGCAGGCAAAAAGCCCTCGGTGGATGACATCTACCCGCGCTTGTTCGACGCCATACTCGAACAACGCATCGCGCCCTCCAGCCGGTTTACCGAAGAAGGCCTGGGTGAAACCTTTGGTGTCAGCCGCAGTGTTATTCGCCGTGTATTGGCAAAACTGTCTCACCAACAAGTCATCATCCTGCGCCCCAACCAACGCGCTCAGGTGGCAGCGCCGGATGCCCAGCAAACACGGCAGATTCTGGAAGCGCGGCGCCTGACGGAAATCACCGTGGTGCAGCTGGCCTGTGCCCAGGCCACGCCGACGCACATCCGCCAGTTACGCGAACTGATCGCCCGAGAGCGTGAGTACATCGAGCGCGACCAACGCGGCCCGGCAATTCGGCTGTCCGGGGAGTTTCACCTGCAATTGGCCGCGATGGCACGTAACGCGCCCTTGGCGCAGTTCCTCAACAGCCTGGTGCCGCTGACCTCGCTGATCATTGCCCAATACGAGGCGCAAGCCTGTACGTATTGTGCGTGGCAGGAGCATGTGGCGATTGTGGATGCACTGGAACAACGTGATGTGACTGGCGCGATCAGCCTGATGACCCAGCACCTGGATCACCTGGAAGCGAAACTGCTGAAACTCAACTGACGGTCACCACCGCGTCGGTTTTTTTGCACCTTCAGGTGTCTTCTCGGTTGATCCACTTGGGCACGTTGGGCGCCTGATAACTCAGCACCGCGGCCAGCAAACGCTCCACGTTCGGTTCAACGATGAGCATGTCGCGGTGCACGGGTTTTAGAAACGCCTCACTGACAACCGTGTCGAGGAACGTGGCCAAACCGTCGTAAAAACCGTTGATGTTGAGCAAGGCGCAAGGTTTTGCGTGCTGCCCGAGTTGCGCCCAGGTCCACACCTCAAACAACTCTTCAAACGTACCGATGCCGCCGGGCAACGCGATAAAGCCGTCGGACAGCTCAGCCATCAGCGCCTTGCGCTCATGCATGGAGCTGACGATCCGCAGGTCTTGAAGGCCAGTGTGGGCCAGTTCTTTCTCGGCCAGGAACCCCGGCATCACACCGATCACTTCACCGCCACTGGCCAGCGCGGCATCAGCCACCGCGCCCATCAAGCCAACCGAGGCACCACCGTAGACCACACCGATACCCGCCTTGGCCAGCGCATGGCCCAGTTGAGCCGCCATCTCCGAGTACACCGGCAACCGGCCCGGGCTTGAACCTGAGAAAATACAAAGTCGCATACAGCCTCGCTTGATCTGGTTGTGTTGGAGTACAGCCCTCATTTAACGACGCTGATGAATCAGCACCAGGCCTATCCGCTCACGGCAGGCTACCGCATACATGACGTAATCGCACAACAGGGTTTATACGATAGAAAGGTTTTTTGCGTATTTACTGACAGCACAGATGACCAACTATCCGCACAATGCGGGCACTCCAGAAAGCCTTACACGCGGGTGAATACCTCTATGCATGCCCTGACCTTTACGCTAATCGCTGCCTTGTTCATTCCCTTTGCACAAGCAGGTGAGAAGGCCGCGACCGACACTCATGTCATCACCGATGCGAACCCTGTGTGGTTGCTTGAACGGCCCTACCCAGAAGGCCCGATGTTGGCCGCACGTACCTTTGGTGGCAGCGCTTACGGTGATCACCATATGAAGGCTAACCTTGTGATCAGCTGTCACCCGCAGAACCCAAACGCTGGCCTGTCGCTGGAGATCATCCCGCAATTACTGGGCTGGGACGCCGACCCATTTGAAGGCAAGGATGCCAGCGCAAATGGGCCACTGAGTATCACGACAGGCACACGCGCCGCCGTCGAACACATGGTCAGTGGCGTCTGGAATTACGGCGGGATGTTCCAGATGGGTTTGGTCTTTGAGCTCAGCATCTCTGTCCCGCGAGAGGAATTAGCCTACTGGGCCACCGATGCCTCGCGCGGGCAAACCCTGACACTTTCGTTGGCCCCCGCCACTGAGGGCGGCAAGCCGCTGACGGCATCGTTCTTATTGCCGGCAAACAACAACGGGTTGAAGAAAGCCATCCAGCCCTGCCTGGGGCCAGCCGGCGCGGCTAAACGCTAACCTGTGGAGATCAAAATGGGGGAGCTGGCTTGCCTGCTCCCCCCGTTGACCCCCTTGTTTGATAAATCGTGTTCCAACAAAAAGCCCCCGCATCTCACGATACGGGGGCTTTTGTTTTACTGCCTGATCAAGCCGGTTGCAGCACCGACTGACCACTCAGCGCCAGGTCCAGCAACTCACGGTTGGCGACCGCGTACATGGCGTAGTCCGTGCCGACGGCGGCACGGATTTCCACCATCATTGCGCGCCAGCGATCGGCCATGTCCTGGTGCTGCTCAAGCCACAGGGCCACGCGGGCTTCCATGTCTTGTGGCGCGTCGGCCATTTGCAGTACCGAGATGGTGATCGCCCGTTGCTGCCAGTCCACGTCGTCGCGGAAGGCTTCGCGGGCCGCGGCTTGCCAGTTGTTGGCCACCGGCAGATCGCTGATCTGCTGCAGGTACCACGGCAAGTCCAGGGCGCTGCCGACGGCGAAGTAGGCCTTGGCCACTTCGGCGGCGTCATGCCCGGTCACGTCAGCGGCTTCGATGATCGGCAGCAAGGTGTACAGGTGAGTCGTGCCTGCAACCATGCGCGCCAACAACTCCGGTACACCCGCTTCGGTGTAAGCCAGGTAGCGGGTCTGCCAACCTTCACGGGTCGGGCCTTCCAGCAGTTCGTCGAGCTTGAGGCCCAACGCCGCCAGGTGCGGACCGAAGTGTGCGGTGTCGCGGCCAGCGTCCTGCTCGTTGCGACGGCTGCGCAGGAACCAGCGCGTGGCACGGCGGCCCAGGCGCATCAGCTCGTCCATCAGCTCCAGTTGCACGTCGGCGCAGACCTGGTGGTCCAGGGCTTCGATCTGACGGAACCAGTGCGGGAGATGGAAGATGTCACGCACGATCACATAAGCGCCGGCCACGTTCGCCGGGCTCATGCCGGTCGACTCTTTGAGCCGTTGAACGAAGGTGATGCCCATGTGGTTGACCAGGTCGTTGGCGATCTGGGTGCTGACGATCTCACGCTTCAAGCGGTGACGGCGCATCGCTTCGCCGAACTTGGCAACCAGGCTCGGTGGGAACGCGGTCTCCATGTCACGGGTCAGGTAGTCATCATCCGGCACCAGCGACTTGAGCAGCGCTTCCTTGAGGTCGATCTTGCTGTACGAGATCAACACCGACAGCTCCGGACGCGTCAGGCCCTTGCCGGTGGAAGCGCGCTCGGTGAGCTGCTCCTCGGTCGGCAGGTACTCGATGGCACGGTCCAGCTTGCCACGGCCTTCCAGGTCGCTCATCAGGCGCTTGTACTCAGCGGCACGCTCGTAAGCTTTGCGGGCGGCCAGGGACAGGGCCTGGGTCTGTTTGTAGTTGTTGCCCAACACCAGGCTGCCGACTTCGTCGGTCATGCTCGCCAGCAGCTGGTTGCGCTGCTTGTCGGTCATGTCACCGGCCTGCACCACTTCGTTGAGCAAGATCTTGATGTTCACTTCGTGGTCGGAGCAGTCCACACCACCGGCGTTGTCGATGAAGTCGGTGTTGGAACCGCCACCATTGAGGCCGAATTCCACACGACCCAGCTGGGTCATGCCGAGGTTACCGCCCTCGCCCACCACCTTGCAGCGCAACTCGTTGCCGTTGACGCGCAGGGCGTCGTTGGCCTTGTCGCCCACGTCGGCGTGGCTTTCAGTGCTGGCCTTGACGTAAGTACCGATGCCGCCGTTCCACAACAGGTCCACCGGCGCCTTGAGCAAGGCGTTCAGCAGTTCGGTCGGGGTCAACTTGTCGGCCCGGATGTCGAAGCGTTCTTTCATCTGTGGCGAAATGGCAATGCTCTTCGCGCTGCGCGAGAAGATACCGCCGCCTTCGGACATGATGCTGGTGTCGTAGTCGGTCCAGGCCGAGCGCGGCAACTCGAACATGCGCTGACGCTCAACGAAGCTGGTCGCCGGGTTCGGGTTCGGGTCGATGAAGATGTGCAGGTGGTTGAAGGCCGCGACCAGTTGCAGCTTGTCGGACATGAGCAAGCCGTTACCGAACACGTCACCGGCCATATCGCCGACGCCCACCACAGTGATGCTGTCTTCCTGCACGTTGATGCCGCGCTCACGGAAGTGACGCTGCACACCGACCCACGCGCCCTTGGCGGTGATGCCCATTTTCTTGTGGTCGTAACCGGCGGAACCACCGGATGCGAACGCATCGCCCAGCCAGAAGCCGTAATCAATGGCGATGCCGTTGGCGATGTCGGAGAAGGTCGCAGTGCCCTTGTCCGCTGCCACTACCAGGTACGGGTCATCGTCGTCATGACGCACGACGTTGGCCGGAGGCACCAGGGCGCCGTCTTTGAGGTTGTCGGTGATGTCCAACAGGCCGGAAATGAAGATGCGGTAGCAGGCGATGCCCTCGGCCGCGATCTCGTCCCGGCTGCCGCCCAATGGCAGGCGACGCGGCAGGAAGCCGCCTTTGGCGCCCACCGGCACGATGACCGAGTTCTTCACTTGCTGGGCTTTTACCAAGCCAAGCACTTCAGTACGGAAGTCTTCTTCACGGTCGGACCAACGCAGGCCGCCACGCGCGACGTTGCCAAAGCGCAGGTGCACGCCTTCAACACGCGGCGAGTAGACGAAAATTTCAAACTTCGGCACCGGCTTAGGCAGCTCAGGAATCGCGCGCGGGTCGAACTTGAAGCTGAAGTACGACTTGTTCTGGCCGTTGGCGTCGGTCTGGTAGAAGTTGGTGCGCAGGGTGGCCTTGATCAGGTCCAGGTAGCGACGCAGGATGCGGTCTTCGTTAAGCACCTGAACATCGTCAAGGGCCGTGAGAATCGCTTGTTCCAGGCGTTGCTGCTTGTCTTCCAGGTCATCGGCGGTGAGCTTGCGCGCCAGGTAGAAGCGCGTCTTGAACAACCGGGTCAGCTCGCGAGCGATGTCGGTGTGGTTGTTCAGGGTGCTGGCGATGTAACCGAGGTCGAAGCCCAGGCGGATCTGCTTCAAGTAACGCGCGTAGGCACGCAGCAGCGCCACGTCACGCCATGGCAGGCCGGCAGTCAGTACCAAACGGTTGAACGCATCGTTTTCGGCATCGCCGTGGACGATGTGTACGAACGCGTCTTGCAGAGTGTCGTTGAGCTGTTGGATGTCCAGGTTCACGCCTTCGGCGGCGATGAACGCGAAATCATGAATCCAGAACTCACGGCCATTGGCACGGCGCAGGCGGTACGGGAATTCACCCAGCACACGCAGGCCGAGGTTTTCCAGGATCGGCAACACGTCGGACAGTGCCAGCGGCGTGTCAGCGTGGTAGAGCTTGCAATGCAGCTCGCGCTGGCCGGAGACCTGGCCCAGCGGCTGATAGAAACTCATCACCAGCGGGTTGGCTTCGGTCAGGCTGTTGAGGTGCTGCATGTCGACCACAGCCGAATGCGCCGCAAAACGCTCGCGGTAACCGGCCGGGAAGCCTTTCGGGAAGTCTGCCAGCACATTGGTGCCTTGGGCTTCGCCGAAGCTTTCGACGACGAGACTGGAGTAGTCGTCCTGCCAGCTGCGGCAGGCCTGCACCACTTCTTTTTCCAGTTGCAGCGTGTCGATGTCCAGGCGGTTCTTCGGGTCAACCCGCAGAATCAGCTGTACACGGGCCAACACGGATTCAGAGAAGAAGGTCCAGAACTCGCAATCCGAGGCTTTCAGGCGATCCATCAGCACTTGCTGGATCTTCTGGCGCACTTCGGTGGAATAGATGTCGCGCGGCACGTAGGCCAGGCAGTAGCAGAAACGACCGTACGGGTCTTTGCGCAGGAACACGCGGATCTTGTTGCGCTCCTGGATCTGCACGATCGACATCACAGTGCTGAACAGCTCGTCGACCGGGGTCTGGAACAGGTCATCACGGGGCAACACTTCAACCACCTGAGCAAGCTCTTTGCCCAGGTGAGCCTTGGCCTGGAAGCCCGAACGGCGTTCGATTTCCGCAACCTTGCGACGGATATAAGGGATCACCCGCACGCTTTCGCCGTACACCGAGGAGGTGTAGAGGCCCATGAAGCGGTGTTCCTTGATGACCTTGCCGTCGGCGCTGATCTCACGGATCGACACATAGTCCGGATAAGCCGGGCGGTGCACGCGGCTTGGGTGCGCGGCCTTGGCGAACGACAGCACAGTCGGTTCACGCAGGTAGGCCACGGCGTAGTCTTCGATGCGCAGGTCTTCGGCGGTAAGGCCGGCACGCAGCAGTTTGGTCAGGCCGAGGAAGGAGCTGGCGTCATATTCGATATGGCCGCCGTCCGCCTCGTCACGTACCACGAACTCTTCATAGCCGAGGAAGGTGAAGTGGTTGCCCACCAGCCACTCCAGGAAGTTCTTGATCTCGGCTTTTTCTTCGCCGTCGATGCTGAACTGGCTGGCGTCGATACCGTCCAGCAACTCCTGGACCTTGGCCTTCATCGGTTCAAAGTCGGACACGGCCACGCGCACTTCGCCCAGCACTTGCTCAAGCTCTTTGCTCAGCACGTTGAGTTCGGCGGCATTGGCGCAGCGGTCGATTTCCAGGTACATCAGCGATTCTTGCTGGACGCCTTCGCCCTGGGTGCCTTTAGGCAGGATTTCCAGCAACTCGCCCTTCTTGCCACGGCGCACGCTGAGCACGGTGGTTTGCAGGGTGTGGATGCTGTAGCCACGACGGTTCAGCTCGGTACGTACCGAGTCCACCAGGAAGGGCAAGTCATGGTGCAGCACTTCGACCGCTGTGTGGGTAGATTGCCAGCCATGACGTTCGTAATCGGGGTTGTAAACGCGCACTTGCGGGGCGCTGTGGTCAAAGCGCTCAAGCAGGCGCCAGGCAGACAAGGTGCAGCCGGCCAGGTCGGAAAGGCGACGTTGGGTCAGTTCGTCCAGGGAAATAATGCCGAAGAATTGCTCAGCGAACAGCGCCACTTGTGGCAGTGCCTGTTCACTGATGTGCTGCGCCAGTGCCGCTTGCAGTTGATGCTGGAAGTCGGCCTTGCTGGCTGCGGTGAAGAACGCCATCTGTGGTACTCCGCTTGGGCTTGTTATTGATGGAAGCGTCGCGTGTTATCCCCTTGCGGGGAGACCGTCAGCGCTGTTCGTCGGTACGGATAATAAGCACCATAAACGAATCAGGGTGACAGGTGGGTGAAGCTGGACAAGACAGTCAGGTCACATACAACTTCCATAAGAAGTGCACCTTACCAGGCGACGGTACGACGGGCAGGTCAGGCTCCCGGCACAGGGCACATCCGTTGCGCAGCTTAACGAGTGTAGGAAGACAGCTGCTTGCGATGCTGCGACATATTCGGTCATCGGTACGCAGGCTTGAGGTTGCGACTTGGGCAACCTGGATTTTTCCGAAGAAAATCCGGCTATATTCAAGCCTGGGAGTACCGAAAATGACTGGTATTGCCCGTCAGGTCATGCACTGGGTCTGACATATGATGCAGCACAAAATTCGCCGCAATGGCACAATTGCCGAGCTGCGCCCTCCCCCTGACAGGATTTCCCATGCTGCAACTGAACACTGACGCACTGATGGCCACCCCGTGCGACGACGAAGAAGACAACATGGCTATGCTCTGCTGCCACGGTAAAAACGGCGAGATGTTCATGCTCACCCGTTACCCGGATGAAGATGAGGTTGAACTGACCTGGGACTACGAGCCGTCGACCCTCGATGGGCTGAAGGTCACCCTGAGTGACACGACGCTGCTGGTTGAACTGGCCGCCGGGGACGCCGACGCGTTGGGTGGCAAGGATCAGCTGCAGATCACCCACGCCACTGCCGCGTCGGATTTGGCTGAAGTTGAAGAGACCTTGCAGAACATTCTCAAGGGCACCGGCACCTATACCCGAATCTAAACTGCCGCACAGATCAAATGTGGGAGCCAGCTCCCACATGGGCAAGGCAAGCCTTCAGCACAATTTGTGCTGCACACACAAAATTCCTACAAGTTTTCCTAAAAATACCCCGCGCGCCGTTAGTCGCCGCACCCCTCGATGCATTAAAGTAAGCCCCCCAGGCCAGGCGTTTTTTTCTCAATGCCCGGCCAATCTCTCCAGGAACCGTCATCGATGGAACATCGTGAAGCGCTGCTTGCGCTGCGAACCTTTCTTTCTACGCAGATTCTCGGCCAGGAAAAACTCATCGATCGCCTGCTGATCGCGCTGCTCGCCGACGGCCACATGCTGGTAGAAGGCGCGCCGGGCCTGGCCAAGACCAAAGCCATCAAAGAGTTGGCCGAAGGCATCGAAGCGCAGTTCCATCGTATCCAGTTCACCCCCGACCTGTTGCCCGCCGACATCACCGGCACCGAGATCTATCGCCCAGAAACCGGCAGCTTCGTGTTCCAGCAAGGGCCGATCTTCCACAACTTGGTGCTCGCGGACGAAATCAACCGTGCGCCGGCCAAGGTGCAGTCGGCGTTGCTCGAAGCCATGGCCGAGCGCCAGGTCAGCGTGGGGCGCAGCACGTACGAGTTGTCGCCGCTGTTTCTGGTGATGGCCACGCAAAACCCCATCGAGCAGGAAGGCACCTACCCACTGCCCGAAGCCCAGCTCGACCGTTTCCTGATGCACGTCAAAATCGGCTTCCCGGACGCCGCCGTCGAACGGCGCATCCTGCAACAAGCCCGTGGCGAGGCGCTCAACGGCGAAACCAAGCCTGAGCGCCGTGTCAGCCAGCAGGCAATTTTTGCTGCACGCAAGGAAATCCTCGGCTTGTACATGGCCGACGCCGTAGAGGAATACCTCGTGCAACTGGTCATGGCCACGCGCACCCCGGCCAAGTTTGATCCGGAGATGGCCGAGTGGATCGCCTACGGCGCCAGCCCACGCGGTTCCATCGCCCTCGACCGCTGCGCCCGCGCCCACGCCTGGCTGGCCGGTCGCGACTTTGTGAGCCCGGAAGATATCCAGGCGGTGCTGTTCGACGTGCTGCGCCATCGCATCATTCTGTCGTTCGAAGCCGAAGCCGCCGGCATCGACCAGGACCGCGTGGTGCAACGCATTCTCGACGTCGTTGCCGTCGCTTGAACCCCATGAATGCAAGCGATGGGATCCGCGTCACGCTCAGCGAATTGATTGAGATGCGCCACCGCGTGCGCGAAGTGCAGCTGTTTTCCACGCCGAGCCAGCGCAGCCCGCTGATCGGCCTGCACCATTCCAAGCTGCGCGGGCGCGGTGTCGACTTTGACCAGGTGCGCGTGTACCAGGCTGGGGACGACGTGCGCACCATCGACTGGCGCGTGACGGCGCGCACCCAGGAGCCGCACACCAAGCTGTTCCACGAAGAACGCGAGCGGCCGATTTTCATCATGGTTGAACAAAGCTGCCGGCTGTTTTTCGGCTCCGGCCAGATGTTCAAGTCGGTGCTCGCCGCGCAAGCCGCCAGCCTGATCGGTTGGGCGGCGCTAGGCCACAACGACCGCGTCGGCGGGCTGGTGTTTGGCGACAACGAGCACTATGAAATCAAGCCCCGGCGCAGCAAGCAAAGCCTGCTGCAACTGCTCAACCGACTGGTGCGCGTCAACCAGAGCCTCAATACCGAGAGCCGCCCCGAAGCCGACGCCTTGGGCATGGCCCTGCGCCGTGGCCGTGAAGTGCTGCGCCCTGGCAGCCTGGTGATCGTGATTTGCGATGAGCGCGCGCTGACCGAAGGTGCCGAGCAACAGCTGAGCCTGCTGTCGCGGCATTGCGACCTGCTGCTGTTGCCGATTTCCGACCCGCTGGACCACGCCCTGCCTGCTGCGGGGCTGTTGCGTTTTGCCGAGCGCGGCGCGCAGCTGGAACTGGACACACTGAATTTCGACTTGCGCCAAGCCTACAAGGCCCAGGCCGAAGCCCGCATCGCCCGCTGGGAATTACTCGCGCAGAAACTGCGAATCCTGCTGATGCCGTTAAGCACCCAGAGCGAAATGGTCGAGCAACTGCGCGAATACCTCAACCCGCAACGCCCGGTTAAAAAACAATGAGCAGCCTCGATCAACTGCAACCGCTGATCGCCCCACCGGCCATCGGCTTCTGGCCGCCTGCGCCGGGTTGGTGGCTGTTGCTGCTGGTGGTTCCGCTGCTCGGCTGGGGCTTGTGGTCCTTGCGTCGCTTGCTGCCCACGCGCCGCCCGGTGGCTCGCGCCGAACAACCGCTGGACCCGCTGCGCATCACCGCCCTGGCCGAGCTGGCCTTGATGCCCAAACCCTACGACGGCGCACCCGCCGGCGCCTGGCTGCAGCAACTCAACGGCCTGCTCAAACGCCTGTGCCGCAACGACTACCCCTACAGCCAGAGCCATACCCTCAACGGGCGCAAATGGCTGGCGTTCCTCGACAACCGCTGCCCGGCCGCCGGCCTCACACGCTGGATGGTGCTGGTAGAAGGCGCTTACAAACCCGAATGCAAACTCGACGACAAAGCCATCGCCGGCCTGACCCAAGCCGTCGACACCTGGATTCGCAAACATGTTTGAGTTCGCCTGGCCGTGGATCTTCGCCCTGCTGCCATTGCCCTGGTTGATGCGGCTTATCTTGCCGGTGGCCGACAGCGGCGAACCCGCGCTGAAAGTCAGCTACCTCGCCGACCTCGAAGGCCTGGCCCGCCGCCGTGCGCGGATCAACCTACCGGGCTGGCGCCAACAAGCACCGTTCGTGGTGCTGTGGCTGCTCTTGCTCACCGCTGCGGCCCGCCCGGAATGGCTCGGCGAACCCCTGCCGATTGCCGCCAGCGGCCGCGACTTATTGGTCGCCGTGGACGTCTCCGGCTCCATGGACTTCCCCGACATGCACTGGCAGGACGAAGACGTCAGCCGCCTGAGCCTGGTGCAACACTTGCTCGGCGACTTCCTGGAAAGCCGTGAAGGCGACCGCGTCGGCCTGATCCTGTTTGGCAGCCAGGCCTACCTGCAAGCCCCGCTGACCTTTGACCGACGCACCGTGCGCACCTGGCTGGATGAAGCGCGCATCGGCATCGCCGGCAAGAACACCGCCATCGGCGATGCAATTGGCCTGGCCCTTAAACGCCTGCGCCAGCGCCCGGCACAAAGCCGCGTGCTGATTCTGGTCACCGACGGCGCCAACAACGCCGGGCAGATCGACCCGCTGACTGCCGCACGCCTGGCCGCTGAAGAGGGGGTAAAAATCTACCCGATCGGCATTGGCGCCGATCCAGAGCAAACCGGTTCGCTGGGCATTCTTGGCGTCAACCCGAGCCTGGACCTGGACGAGCCCGCGCTGAAAGCTATCGCCGACGCCACCGGCGGCCAGTACTTCCGTGCCCGTGACGGCGATGAATTGCAGAAGATCAAGGAAACCCTCGACCAGCTTGAGCCCGTCGCCCAACAACCGACCCAAGCCCGCCCGGCCCAGGCGCTGTACAGCGCGCCATTGGCCCTCGCGCTGGTCCTGAGCATGTTGGTGGTGATCCAGGAACGCTGGCCCAACAACGCGCTGCAGCGCTTCTTTAATAAACTCTCGACCCAGGGCAATTTCCTGCAACAGCACCCTGAATGGCGCCAGCGCCTCAAACGCCTGCGTTTGCGGAGGCGTCGATGATCGACCTGTGGCCGCACTGGTTCCGTCCTTGGTGGCTGTTGCTGTTGCCGCTGCTCAGCTGGCTGCTGTGGCAGCTGTGGCACCGGCAAAAGCGCGCCGGGCGCTGGCAGATGATCCTGCCGCCCGCCTTTCATGCGGTGTTGCTCAGTGGTGGCAACGGCCGCGAGAGCAAATCGCCCTGGGTGGTGCTCGGCATCGCCTGGCTGCTGGCCGTGTTGGCCTTGCTGGGCCCAAGCTGGCAAAGGGTTGAACAGTCCAGCCAGAAACCCGCCGACCCGCTGGTGGTGCTGCTGGAATTGACCCCGGAAATGCTCGCCACCGACAGCCCGCCCAATCGCCTGGAGCAGGCACGGCGCAAGCTGTATGACTTGCTGCAAGCGCGCGCCGACGCACCGACCGCCATCGTCGTGTATGCCGGCAGCGCCCACACCCTGGTGCCGCTGTCGGATGACCTGGCCACCAGCCGCAACCTGCTCGAAGCCCTGCGCCCCTCGATCATGCCCGTGCCCGGCCATCGCGCCGACCTCGCCGTGGAGAAAGCCCTGGGCTTACTCAAGCAAGGCGGCCTCGGCCAAGGGCGCTTGTTGCTGGTCGGCTCGTCCCTGTCGAAACAAGAACGCCAAGGCATCCGCCTGCAGTTGCAAGGCGCGCAGGCGCCGACCTTGTCGATCCTCGGCATCGGCAGCCGCGAAGGCACGCCGGTGACCCAGGAAAGCGGCGAGTTCCTCAAGGATGAACAAGGTGCGATCCTGGTGCCACGCCTCGACAGCCCGACCCTCAAGGCCTTCGCCAGCGAAATGGGCGGCCACTACCGCGCCGCGCGCCTGGACGACAAGGACCTGCGCCAACTCAACCTGCTCGATGGCCCGCAAACCCTGCGCAACGACGGCCAACTGTTGCACCTCGACAGCTGGGCCGACCAGGGTTACTGGCTGCTCCTGCCGCTGTTGCTGCTTGGCGCCTGCGCCGGGCGCCGCGGCTGGCTGTTTTGCCTGCCATTGCTGCTGTTGGTCGCGCCGCAGCCCAGCTATGCCTTCGAGTTTCAAGACCTGTGGCTGCGCCCCGACCAGCAGGGCCAGTACCTGCTGAAGAAAAAGCGCCCGGCCGAGGCTGCCGAACGCTTCGAGAACCCGCAGTGGCAAGGCGTTGCCCTGTATGAGGCGGGCAATTACGCCGAGGCGATCAAGCGCTTTGCGCTGAGCAACGACGCCTACTCCCACTACAATCGAGGCAATGCGCTGGCCAAGTCCGGCGAACTGGAAGCCGCCATCGACGCCTACGAACAGGCGCTGGAAGCCCAGCCCGACCTGCAACCGGCGCTGAAAAACAAAGCCTTGGTGGAAAGCCTGATGCAGCAACACGCTCAGCCTGACCCCGCCAAACCCGAAAAAAACGAGGATGACGAAACCACCCAACCCGGCCAAACTGCGCAACCGGGCACAAGCGGGCAAAGTGCTTCAGGCGGCGAACAATCGTCCCAAGGCCAGGGCGAGGCCGGCACGGGCGATACTCAAACCGGCGGCACGCCCAAAGCCGGCGGCAACGACTTACCGGGCAGCGAACTGGGTGATGAACAAACCACCACCCCGCCGCTGCGCCCCGCCGATGCCAGGATTGACGGCGAGCATCGCCAAGCGTTGGAGCAATGGCTGCAGGAGATCCCGGACAACCCTGGCGAACTGCTGCGGCGCAAATTCTGGTACGAACAGCAACAACATCAGGACAAGACTCGATGAGCCGCCGCACCACCCTTCTGCTCCTGCTCGCGTTAACGGCAGGCCACGCCCAGGCGGCGAACCTGGTTGCCAGCGTCGACCGCAGCCGCCTCAATTCCGGGGAAACGGTGGAGCTGACGGTGGAATCCAGCGACGTCACCCAGTTCGGCAAACCCGACCTGTCGCCCCTTGATGCGCAGTTCGAAGTCAGCGGCACGCGCCAGATCAACCAACTCACCACCCTGGGCGGCGATAACCACGCCACCACGCGCTGGATCATCACCCTGTTGCCCAAGGAAAACGGCACGGTGGTGATTCCGCCGCTGCAAGTGGGCGAACTCAAGACCCAGCCGATCAGCCTGCAAGTGGTCGAAACCGCCAGCCAGAACACCAGCGCCGAGCTGGCGCCAGTGTTCATCGAAGCCAACCTCGACCAGAGCAGCGTGTACGTCCAGGCCCAGGCCTTGTTGACCGTGCGCGTGTACCACTCGGTGTCGCTGTACGACGACAGCAGCCTCACGCCGTTGCAGATCCCCGATGCACGCGTCGAGCAACTGGGCGAGTCGCGCACCTACGAAAAAGTCATCAACAGCATTCGCCACGGCGTGATCGAGACCCGCTACGCGATCTACCCGCAGCACAGCGGCGCCTTGGTGATTGCGGCGCAGACCTTCAGCGCCACCCTGGTGGAATCGCGCCCGCCCCAGGAGAACACGCTGCAAGGCACCAAGCCGGGCAAGCTGATTCACGTCAGCTCCGCCGAGCTGGCGCTGAACGTCAAGCCCAAGCCGGCGCTGTACCCGGCTGACGCCCCCTGGATACCGGCCCGCAGCCTGACCCTGACGCAAGCCTGGAACCCTGAGCCTGAGCACGTACAAGTCGGCGACTCCCTGACCCGCAGCCTCACGGTCAAGGCCGAAGGCTTGTCCAGCGCGCAACTGCCGGCCCTGCCCAGCACCGACATCAACGGCCTGCGCCGCTACCCCGACCAACCGGTGCTCGCCAACCAGAACAACGACCACGGCCTGACCGGCAGCCGCGAAGACCGCGAAGCGCTGGTGCCGACCCGCGCTGGCGCCGTCGAACTGCCGGCGGTGGAAGTGGTGTGGTGGAACACCCACGAAGACCACCTCGAACGCACCAGCCTGCCCGCCCACACCCTGCAAGTGGCGACCAACCCGAGCCTGGTGGTGGACACGCCTGCCACGCCAACCGTGATTACAGCACCGGACGATGACCGCCTGTGGCTGTGGCAACTCAGTACACTGATCTTCATCTGCACCACCGTGCTGGGCTTTGGCCTGTGGTGGCGTGCGCGCCGCCAACCCGCCGTGCAGCGCACCGCGCAAACCGGCCCGAGCCCGCGCTCGCTGCTCGACGACCTCAAGCGCGCCACCCAGGCCAACGACCCGCAAGCCACACGCCAGGCACTGGATGCCTGGGCGCGGCAACAGCCGGAAACCCTAGCGGATATGGCGGCGCGGTTTGTGCCGTTGTCGGATGCTCTCGACGGATTGAACGGCGCGCTCTACAGCGAAGGCGGCCATTTCTGGCTGGGTGAAGACTTATGGCGTGCGGTCAAAGCCATCCCGATAGCCGAGCGCGAACACGACCCGGCGACCGATACCACCAGCTTGCCGCCGCTGTATCCCAAGTAAACCTCAGCTACCTGACACCACAAAATCCAAGTGGGAGCTGGCTTGTCGGATCGCTGCGATGCAGGCACCTTGGTGTGTCAGGCATAACCCGTTGATGCTATCGCAGGCAAGCCAGCTCCCACAGAAAAGCAGAGCACTGCGGTGCTGGCAGCCGAACTCGCTCCCACAGTTGGATCTCGGTACATCAGACAGAGAGTGTGCTGCTGTGCTTTTGCCCTGCTTTTGCTTCAACCACTCAGGTCGGCTACTAGGCCGCCGTGCTCTTGCTTT
>NZ_JBJGXU010000058.1:0-35657 GCF_045447305.1 Pseudomonas sp. D47
GATCATGAGTGAACACGACGAAAAGGCCCGCCGCTTGGCGAATTGGTACGAACGTTTAAGCAATCCCTTAAACACCGGCACCCTGGATGCTTGGCATCGTGAGTTACGCCGTGAGGTCTATCAGTTGAAAACTCTGGGTCTGATCGATGCCAGCGAAGCGTATGAACTACGCAAGTTGGCTAACGCTGCCTATGGCGATTAAGTTGAAGTCGCGCAGGGCGGATAAGGAGCGCCCATCATGGCGATGATTGACAGTGATCGGCTCAAGTTTTTTCTGGGCGCCGCGCAAGACGCTAAGGCCGCATGGGTCGATGCCGGTAAAGTGCTGGTGGGTATTGACCGTTACGATCGCGCCGCTTGGGAGCAGGCGCAACTGCAGGTCGAGCAGGCGCTGAATGCTTACAACAGCAAAGCCCGCGATGTGACCACATTGGTACTGCTGTTGATCAAGCAGGCCGAGTAGGCGGTCTGTCCCGTCGAAGGGTAGGCTTTGAGGCAATCCATTTCTCAGCGACCATAGTGCGTTAGGCATTTTTTCGTGCCTCCAGATTGCAGGCTCGAAAATCGCACAATTAGGCTTCTTATTTATCACCGTCTGCCGCTGCGCCGGCACCAACAATTGCCTACTCATATACGCTTGCTTCAACGGACCGGCAACAAAGGCGTCGCTCCGGCCCCATTGCCTGGACTGCCTCCGGAGTTCACATTGACCACAGGTCCACTGACTATCACGCCACTGCTGTCGATCTTGATAAAACTCCCACTGGCTTTGAGCGTCAGCTCACTGCCAGCTTCCAGCACCACTTTCATGCCGCTACTCAAGTGGATTTCCTGTCCGGCTTCGATGCATTGCAAGGTACCGATTTTGATGTGCTGGTTCACCGCAACCGTCAAATGGTCATCCGCTTGCGCTTCCACTTTGCGGTCAGCATGGACCGTGTGGTGTTCCTCGGCCTTGAATTCGCTGTAGGTGTTGGCTTCAACGGTGTCGTGACGTTCGTTGCCGACCCGGATTTTTTGGTCGTGCTCGATGTCCTCGTCCCAGTCACGTTGTGCATGCAGGAAGATTTGTTCCTGGTCTTTCTTGTCTTCGATGCGCAGCTCGTTGAATCCGCCGCCTCCGGGTGAGCTAAGGCTCTTGAAGGTGCTGCGCGTTTTGTTAGTCGGCAGCTCGTAGGGGGCGACGTTTTCCTTATGGTACAGGCACCCGCTTATGAGCGGCTGGTCCGGGTCGCCTTCCAGAAAGGTCACCAATACTTCCATCCCCACACGTGGGATGGCGATGCCTCCGTAATGCGCGCCAGCCCAAGCAGAGGAGACGCGCAGCCAGCAGCTGGTTTTGTCGTCGCCCTGGCCTTCACGGTCCCAGTGAAATTGCACTTTGACGCGGCCGTACTGATCACAGTGGATTTCCTCACCTTTGGGGCCGGTGACCACCGCGCTTTGGCTGGCGAGGATGCGCGGCTTGGGGTGATTCAACGGCGGGCGATTTGGTACGTCCCAGGGCGTCGCCAGAAAGCGGTTGCGATACCCTTGGTGGAAGTCGTCCTTGAGCGCTGCGGTGTCGCTGGTAACCGATTCTTCAAGTACGTGGGGCTGTTTGCCTTCGTGGAAGACTTCGGCCAGCAGCCATAGGTCGTTCCAGCGGGCTTTTGGGTGCTGGGTCAGGGCCAGGAAGTGGCCGCTGACTAACAGCGGTTGGTCGCTTTTTCCTTCGGCGAGCTGATAGTCACTGCGATGGCGTTCAAGCGCGCGCTGGGCCAAGTGTTTGCCGCGTTTGCGGTCGATGAATCGACCGGGGTAATCGTAGTCTTCGAGGTCGGGCAGGGCGCCGCCGCGCTTCTCGGCTTCGAGGGTGATGCGCGGCTTTTCGAAGTCGTAGTCGCGGCGGGTGGTGCAGCTGGTTCGTGTTTCCAGGCGCAGGTCGAAACGTTTGATGACCGGATCGTTCGCTACCATGCCGGAGTCTAGCTGGTAGGCCGTGGGCTTAAGTTTCGGGAACACCGTCTGGTCATCGCCGAATACCAGTTTGTGGGCCGTGGCGTTGTGCTGAAAGTGGTAGTGGATACCTTCTTCCTCGCACAGGCGCTGGATGAACTGCAGGTCCGACTCCTCGTACTGAACACAGTAAATGCGCTCGGGATAAATCGCACCGACGTTGAATACGTAGGCGTTGCTTTGGATGCCATGCTCTTCGAGGACCTGGCCAATGATTTTAGGCACGTTGAGGTTTTGGAAGATGCGCTGGTTGATGCGATGCGCCAAGTTGGATAGTTGCGGTCGTAGCGTTACGGCGTAACGGGTCAGGCGCTTGCCAGAGTCGCCCTGGGCAACGCGGCAGATTTGGCCGTGAATACCGTTGCCGTTAGCTGAAAGTTGCAAAAAAGCGGGCTTGTGCAACAGGGTTGCGAGGTCGAGGGACGGTTGCTCGCTGACCAGCTCGACGTCGAACGCGAACGGTTGGCTGATAGCCTCGCGACCAGTCAATGATAAGACTTGAAGGTCGTTTGCCAGCCCCTCGATGGTCAGTCTGAAGTAAGTCTGATTAGCCGGCGCGAACATCCCTTGTTCCTTGTGTCATGCAATGATAAAAATAACATCGACCAGCAGGGCTGGCCGATGTTTTCAACGATCAGCTAGGGTTAGCCAGCGACCGGCGAACGCCAATCATCCGAACCCGAAGTACCGCAAACTTCGTGGGTCCAGGTGATTTTGCGGTAGGTGAATTCGACGTCTTCCAGGTGAGTGAAGTGCGAGTTCGCCGGGTCTTGGCAGTTGTGCATGTAGTCCTTGATGTCGACGATAATTGCGTCTTCAAGCTTGGTGGTGAAGTAGTGTTCCTGGGTGCCGGCTGCGGAGGTGCGGTACCACTGGATGGTGATTTCAGTCAGGCGCTCGCCGGAAGTCAGGGCCGACAGCAGCAGCGGCGAAGACTTGTCGAAGACCTTAGTGATCTTGACCGGCTTGTGCACACGCTGGCCGGTCGGTTGGCCGGACTGCGGGTCACGTGGAATGATCACTTCGTGGCTGAAACCCTGAACCATGACCTGGTCTTCATGACCTTCCTGGTAGGTGTTGCCTACCGAGTCAGCGGTGAAGGCACCGGCGGTGATCAGGCCTTGTTTGGTGCCGGTGATGGACATGTACGCTGGTGTAGCCATGGAGATGCTCCTTGCTGGAAAAATAAGAGTGCCCGGGAGGCGAAATCGCCCTGCGGGCAGTATTAACTATCAAACATCGTGCCATGTTATTTATTTAGTAATTAAATCAATAAGATGATTGGATTTTCAGGGGCGGCGGTGATGTTTTCTTAGGTCTAAAGCCGAATATGTGGCAACTTCTTGCGCAGTAGTGTGCAACTTCTTGCGCACTCGTCTGAGCGCCAATAGATATAGGTGCTGCAGGGAACTGTCCACAGGCTTGTCCACAAATAAGTGTGCAACTACTTGCCATAAGTGGTGAATGTGGATTAATCGGCAATGTATGAAAACTTGGACGGTTGTTGTGGGGGTATACGATGCGTGTAGGAAATTTCTTATTTGGAGGGCGTTAGGTCGCAGGGTCCGTTGCATCCCATCCTCGGGAAATAAAAATAAAGGCTCGGCATGCTCCACGCCTTTTTATTTTAGTGATGTCCTCACCGGCTTATCGTGTTTGTCGTAACAACTCGGATGTTCGCGGTGTCCGCTGACATTCAGTGCCAGCCGTTCGTAGATCGCAGGCAGGTACGGCTTATGCCTCGCCTTCGGCTGTTTATTGCCATTGAGGGTGCATTCATCGTCTTTGCGAGGATTGCATCAGGTTTCTATATGAGCGCTTGTCCCGTATTTCCATGACTTTAGTGACGGTTCTTCACTATTTGCCGTTCAGCCACAGCCAGCGGAATTTCCAGCTGGCAGCGGATCACCCGGTCCTCAACCTGCTCTCCATGCATTTCCGCGCTCGAACCAGTGCAGCGATTCGCCGGGGCTGTGATTCAAAAAGCCAAGCCTGTTGCGGGAATCCAATTTACCGCCGAGTTCAGTCCTGTGTTTGAGGATTGCCGCTATCGGGCGCGGATCTGAAAAAAAACTCGCCAAGCAGTGTCGGTGGCAAGCCGTGGAGCGGCACCAAACCGACTACCCGTTGGCGGAGGGCGGCAGCAACCAACCTATCCTGCGTAGCGGCGACTTCCCCACCCTGATCCATATTCCTGGTCATGGAATCGGCGTGCTGCTGCTCGTGGAGTGAGCGTTCTGCGCGCCTTACGGATCTGTTTGCAGTTGGCGGCCACCGCTGTGCGCAGCCCGCAGAGCGGCGGCGTACTCACGGAGTATTAATCGCTTTTCACGGTTTTTGAGTTGTTCAAATTTCCATTCGCGCTAGGGTTGGCATCCCGAATTGGTGTTCGCTGGTGTGTGGCCGCCGGCGTAAATTGCGTTAAGGTTTGAATGTCCTACTCAAACAAGCTTGCTGCTCATTACCTCGAACTCGCAAAAACTTCTGTTTCCAAAGAGGGTTTCGCGGGCGAGGACGTTCGCTTTTCAAGCGAATATGAAGGGTTAGAAAGTGAGCTAGGTAAAGCCTCGTCCATGCACGAGAGCGGTCAGATTGACTGGCTGAAAATCTGCGAAAACAGTGAACACCTGCTGCGCACTCAATCCAAGGATCTGCGTGTCGGTGCGTGGTTGACCTGGGCGCTGTACCAGCGCGAATCCTTGCAGGGGTTGCTGGCCGGACTTGGTTTGTTGCACTACCTCTGTGAAAATCACTGGCCTGAAGTTCATCCAAACAAGCCTCGCACTCGCTCCGCTGCTATCAGTTGGTTGGTGCCGCGTCTTGAGCAGGTGCTGAACGAAAACATCGCGATCAAAGAGCAGCTGCCGCTGTTCCGTCGTCTGGCAGAGCATCTTGAAGGCCTCGACGCTGCTTGCACCGAGCATCTTGGCGATGACGCGCCGTTGCTGCTGCCGATTTCTCGTCGCTTGAAAAGCATGGTCCAGCGCGCCGCCGACAATCAGCCGGAGCCTGGGCTAGTGGGCGCTGCAGTGGCACAGGTCAAGCATGCTGCGACTCAGTTGTTCACCCCCGGCGCGCCAATCGACAACGAGAAAGAAGCCCATAAGGCCCTGCGTGCCCAGCAGGAAAATGCCCGTCCGTTGTGTGCGTGGTGGCTCAAGCAAAAAGCTACCGATCAGCGCGCCTTACGCCTCAATCGCGCACTGTTATGGCTGCCCGTCGACGCATTGCCTGAGCGTAACGCCGAACACATCACTGCGTTGCGCGGGCTACCGGCGGACAAGCTCAAGTCCTATCAGGGCCGCTACGACCAGGGGCAGTACGCGGATCTGCTGGTAGAGCTGGAGGCGAGCTTGGCTAAGGCGCCGTTCTGGTTCGATGGCCAGCGAATGGTCTGGGAATGCCTTCAAGGGCTTAACGCCGACCAGGCGATGCGTGAGGTCGAAATTCATTTCGCGCTGTTGATTCAACGTTTACCCGGGATCATCGAATTACGCTTTCACGACGGCGTACCTTTCGCCGATCCCGCCACACGTGCCTGGATCAGCGCCAACGTGATGCCACACCTGCAGACCAACAGTGTACCGCGCAAGGTGGAAGTCTCCCATACACAGTCCGCCTGGGAACTTGCGTTGGAAGAGGTCTTACCGATCTTGCGCAAAGACGGTCTCAAGGCTGCCGTGCAGATACTCAAGCAGGGCCTGCAGAGCGCGCAGGGTGGTCGAGTCCGGTTTTTTTGGCAGTTCGCCTTAGCACGGCTGTGTTTCATGGCCAAGAAATACGAACTGGCCAAGACCCAACTCGAAACGCTCGACCAAACATTACAGGACTCGGGTCTTCACGCTTGGGAACCGGATCTTGCGCTGCAAGTGCTCCATCTGCTGCATAGCTGCTGCGAGTTGTTGCCGCAAAACCACGCGGTGCGCGAACGCAAGGAAGAGATTTATCGCAGGCTGTGCCACCTCGATCTTGAAGTGGTGCTCGAATAGGCCTCACGGCCACAATAAGGAGAAAACTCATGGCCAAAGAAGGCTCTGTAGCCCCCAAGGAACGCATCAACGTCACTTTCAAACCTGCCACCGGTGGGGCTCAGGAAGAAATTGAGCTGCCGCTGAAACTACTGGCCGTTGGTGATTACACCCACCGTAAAGACGAGCGCAAAGTCGAGGATCGCAAGCCGATCAGCATCGACAAGATGACCTTCGATGAAGTGCTAGCCAAGCAGGAGCTGCAACTGACGTTGAGCGTGCCGAACCGTCTTCAGGACGAAAGCGACACTGAAGAACTGGCCGTGAAGTTGCGCGTCAATTCGATGAAGGACTTCAACCCTGCCAGCCTGGTTGAGCAAGTGCCGGAACTCAAGAAACTGATGGAACTGCGCGACGCACTGGTGGCCCTCAAAGGCCCGCTGGGTAATGCGCCTGCGTTCCGCAAGGCCATCGAAGGCGTCCTTGCCGACGACGAATCTCGCGGTCGCGTACTGGGTGAGCTGGGCCTGAACGCCGCAGCCCCAGACGCCTGAGTCCCCATCAGTCAAGGAAGCCAACATCATGAGCACTAGCGCAGCAAAGCAGAAAAGCGTCGACATCGGCGAACTCAGTATTCTCGATAGCATCATCGCTGAAACCCGTCTGACTCCGGACGATGAGGCCTACGACATCGCGAAGCGGGGCGTGTCTGCCTTCATTGAAGAACTGCTCAAACCGCAGAACAGTGGCGAGCCGGTCAAGAAGGCCATGGTCGATCGCATGATTGCCGAGATCGACGCCAAGCTCAGCCGCCAAATGGACGAGATTCTTCACCATGCCGACTTCCAGTCTCTGGAGTCGGCGTGGCGTGGTTTGCAGTTGCTGGTTGACCGTACCAATTTCCGTGAAAACATCAAAATCGAAATTCTCAACGTCTCCAAGGACGACCTGCTGGACGATTTCGAAGATTCGCCGGAAGTCATGCAGTCGGGCCTGTACAAGCACATCTACACCGCTGAATACGGTCAGTTCGGTGGTCAGCCTGTGGGCGCGATCATCGCCAACTACTTCATGTCCCCAAGCTCGCCAGACGTGAAACTGATGCAGTACGTGTCCAGCGTTGCCTGCATGTCTCACGCGCCGTTCATTGCCGCGGCCGGTCCGAAATTCTTCGGCTTGGAAAGTTTTACTGGCCTGCCGGACCTGAAGGACTTGAAAGATCACTTCGAAGGCCCGCAGTTCGCCAAATGGCAGAGCTTCCGCCAGTCGGAAGATTCGCGCTACATCGGCCTGACTGTTCCGCGATTCCTGCTGCGTAACCCCTACGACCCGGAAGAAAATCCGGTGAAATCGTTCGTGTACAAAGAAACCGTTGCTAACAGCCACGAGCATTACCTGTGGGGCAACACTGCCTACGCATTCGGCACCAAACTGACCGACAGTTTCGCCAAGTTCCGCTGGTGTCCGAACATCATTGGTCCGCAAAGCGGTGGTGCGGTGGAAGACCTGCCGTTGCACCATTTCGAAAGCATGGGCGAAATCGAGACCAAGATTCCTACCGAAGTATTGGTTAGCGACCGTCGTGAATACGAACTGGCCGAGGAAGGCTTCATCTCCTTGACCATGCGTAAAGGCTCCGATAACGCGGCGTTCTTCTCCGCAAGCTCAGTGCAGAAGCCGAAGTTCTTCGGCATCAGCGCAGAAGGCAAGGCCGCAGAGCTGAACTACAAGCTCGGCACCCAACTCCCGTACATGATGATCGTCAACCGCCTGGCTCACTACTTGAAAGTGCTGCAGCGCGAGCAACTCGGTTCGTGGAAAGAGCGTACCGACCTCGAGCTGGAACTCAACAAGTGGATCCGCCAGTACGTCGCCGACCAGGAAAACCCAAGCGCCGAAGTCCGTGGCCGTCGCCCACTGCGTGCAGCCCGGATCACCGTCAGTGATGTCGACGGCGAGCCAGGTTGGTACCGCGTCAGCCTCAACGTGCGTCCGCACTTCAAGTACATGGGCGCTGACTTCACCTTGTCGCTGGTTGGCAAGTTAGACAAAGAGTAAGCGGAGCCTAACTCATGACTGGATACGGCAGCCTTTTCGAACGCCTGGGTGGCGACGCGGACAAACGCGTCGGCTGGAGCCGAGAGGTGTCCGCCACGGCGTCGGTGGCTGCCCATCTGGCCAAGATGCTCAGTACCCGAGCGGGCAGCGTGCAGACGCTGTCCGACTACGGGCTACCCGATCTCAATGACATGCGCTTGAGTCTGCACGACTCCCTGAGTCAAGCACGCCTGGCCATCGAAAGTTTTATCGAAGCCTACGAGCCGCGACTTAGCAACGTGCGTGTCATTTCCCTGCCGCGTGAACACGATCAGCTTCGCCTGTCCTTCAGTATTGAAGGGCTGTTGGAAGTTGAAGGTTTCAAGCGTCAGGTCAGTTTTTCCGCGCGCCTGGATGGCAGCGGTCAAGTCAATGTCAACTAAGGAGACCCGTATGTCCGGCAAACCCGCAGCTCGCGTTACCGATCCTACCGCTTGCCCGCTCCCCGGCCACGGTACCAATCCAATTGCCGCGGGTTCCAGCGACGTATTTTTCGACGGCCTGCCGGCTGCTCGCCAGGGTGACGCTTCCGAATGCGGAGGAGCGTTGGAGGGGGATTTGGCGACGACTGTATTTATCAATGGTAAGCCGGCTGCGACGGTGGGCTCCATAGGCAGCCATGGTAATAAGGTAACGGCGGGGTCGGGGACGTTGATTATTGGGAATTCGCATACGCCTGCGCCGTTTGTTGCGCCGTTGCCTTTGATTCTTCCTGGCTTTGATGAGCAGTTTGTCCTGACTGACAAAAGCGGTACGCCTATTGCGGGCCGCCGATACCTCTTGATCCGAGAAAATGGTCTTCAAGAGGAAGGTGTTACCAGTGATGTAGGTTTGACTCATCGAGTGGCTCGGCACGCGAGTGCGGAAAAAGTCGATATTTACGTTGCCTCAGAGGATTGATGCAAATGACGACCGACATATTGGAAACATCAACAGGTATATTCAAAAAGGTTGCTTCGAACATCAGCACCGCTACCGCGGACAGAACACCGAAAAATATCGTGCTGGAAGAAGATCTGACTGTTTACCTCGGCGGTGCTGGGATGGCCGGTGGTTATATTGATGACCAGGTTAAGTCACTGCGTATGGTAGGTATTAATGGCGCTGTAGTAGGACGTAATACTGAAGGTCAATACGCTGATGCTGTGGCGGGCGTGAATAAGCACCGTTACAGGCTTAAAAAAATTAACGGCATGTCGGACATTGGGCCCTATAGCGTTGAGGCGGACTGGAGTCTGAGGTCGTTAGGCGTTAGCAGATCTATTCCAAGCGGGGGGCAATTTAATCTCATTGGTTATTCCTTTGGATCGTTGGTAGCCGCACAATCTGCTCTTTATTACGCAGATAAAGGGCAGGGCGTTGATTATCTTGTATTGATAGGGTCTCCAATTTCTGAAGAAATGCTCGGGGAAGTTAGGGAGCAATCCCTGATCAAACATGTAATCGTGCTTGACTTGAAGGAGCATGGCGACCCTATTCATGCAGGCATGTCATTTTTCGACTTGGCTGAGCATGCTCCTTTGCTCGGTTCGCAGATGACCGAGTCCAGCGAACTTAAAGAAGGTGTAGGACATTTTTACTACGGTATTGACGGTCCTTCAGGTGAGCGGCGCCGCCTAGAACTGGCAAAGTCTCTCTATGCACAGGGCTTGCGTTGATGAGTAACGCAAAAGCAGTCAGAGCAATGATTATCATCGCAATCGCTTTGATCGCACCGTTTGCATTGTTCGAAATTTATGCGGTTATCCGGTTTGGGTTTGCTGAACCGTATAGTTATTTACTTTCTGTTCCTCTAGGAATTATCTCGTTCTTGTTGTTGCAGTTTGCGATTGGCCTTGGCGTGATTAAAGGCTGGGCTCTCTGCAGAGTTTCGGATAACTACTATCTGCTCGTACTTTGGGTAATTAGTTTGTTGATGTTGTTTTTGCTTCCGGCGTTTTTTTCAAATGGGCCGATGTCATGATAAATTTTGGGTTGAAATACGTTCCGATAATGGAGTTTGAATGTTTATGTTTAGAAAATTCGGGGCTGACAAAAATATCTGACGGATATATCGGTGAAAACGCTGAGAGTGAGCCGTCCCGAATGTTCTCAAAGACTGTTAATTTTTGCTGCTGGCCGACCGTGCAACAGGGCACGCAGTAAATGAAGCATTGGTTGTTTGCGTGGAAATGGTTCCGGCATTTACTGAGCCTTGTCGGTGCGTTGAACATCATTGCAACCGTAGTCTTTTTCATCGCGATGAGCCCGGCCGGTACTTCAATGCCAGTTTTTTCCGGTCACCCCGATGCGGTGTTGCGATGAGCCAAGGACGGTGGTTATTACATCGAGATTCCCCGGTCGGATCCGCCGGACTATTTCGCGTAGGTGCGGGGAGTGGACTCAACGGTCGAACGCGAGGGCTTGGCGCGCTTCATAACCCCCGATGGCAAACCGCTGACGATGGCCGGTTTCTATGGATCGCACGGTCGTTACCTCTTTATCGATTCTTATGTGCCAATTACGCCAAGCAAAGGAGGGCGTCCACGGTGAGTTTTGAATCATTCATTTTCGTCCTTGTGGGTCTGCGCTTGCAGGGTGTGCGACCAACATGAATATTTACGTTCGCCTAGCCATGTGCCCGATTTCTTGCACCATTCGCCGCGTTTGGCACCCCGGCCTATGTCGCGTTTGCCGCGTGGGCAACTCGAGCGCTGAGCAAAATAACCCTACAACAGATTCTGAAAAAATCCGGTGCGCACCACTGACGTTCATCCCTTTCTACGCTGCGCCGTGGTTGATCGGCAGCCTTATGTTGTTGCTTTTCGGGCAGCTAGATGGATTCGGGTTGATGGTGATGTGGGTAGCGCTTTTACCGTACCTATTCCTCGCCGGCTACGTAGTTTCTAGTCTGACAGTCGTGCACTACAGGACAGTTTTTTTATGAGATTCAATAGCCGGCAGGTACCCCGTGTCTTTTAACCACTACTACCAAAGCGAACTCACCGCACTTCGCCAGTTAGGTCGTCGATTCGCCGAGCGTAGCCCGGCGTTGGCGCCTTTCCTCGGCCAAGCCGGGCGGGATCCGGACGTGGAGCGGTTGCTGGAAGGTTTTGCGTTTCTGACCGGGCGCTTGCGTCAGAAGCTTGATGACGAACTGCCTGAACTCAGCCATTCGTTGATGCAGCTGCTGTGGCCCAATTACATGCGGCCGCTGCCGGCGTTCAGCATTCTGCAGTTCGACCCGTTGAAGCACGCAGGCCCGGCGCTGACGGTCGAGCGCGACACGCCAATTGAAAGCCAGCCGATTAATGACGTGTGTTGCCGTTTCCGTACCTGCTATCCGACGGATGTGCAGGCACTGGACCTGACGGCCCTGAACTACTCGGTAAAAGGTGATGGTTCGCTGTTAAGCCTACGCCTGGAGATGAGCTCAGACGGTCATCTCGGTGAGCTGGCCTTGAGCCGAGTGCGCCTGCATTTTACCGGCGAGCGGTATATCAGCCAGATGCTTTACCTGAGCCTGTTACGTAACTTGGCCGGGGTCGAGTTAGTGCCTCTGGACGCTTCCGGAAAACCAGTCAATGGCGTAAACGGCCAGCCGATGGCGTTCAAGTTACCCGGCGACCGCGTGCAGCCTGTTGGCTTTGCCGAAGATGAAGCGTTGATCCCATACCCGCTCAACACCTTTCGAGGTTATCGCTATCTGCAGGAGTACTTCGCCTTCCAGGACAAGTTTCTCTTCGTCGACGTCAACGGTCTCGACCTGCTCAACGCGTTGCCTGAGGACACCCTCAAGCAGATACGCGGTGTGGAGTTGCGCTTCGACATTCGTAAAAGTGGTGTGCTGCGCATGCGGCCGACCCTGGACAACGTGAAGCTGCATTGCACGCCCATCGTCAATCTGTTCAAGCATGACGCGCTGCCGATTCGTCTCGATGGCAAACAGGACGAGTACCTGCTGTTGCCCTCTGAGCATTGCCTGGAACACTGTGGCGTGTTCTCCGTGGAAAGCGTCACAGGCTGGAAGCCTGGCGGGCTCGGTTATCAGGAATACGTGCCGTTTGAATCCTTTGAGCACGACCCCAGTTTCGACGTGCCCAACAGCCGCCCGCATTACAGCATCCGTCAGCGTTCTTCGATGCTGCACGACGGCCTCGACACCTACTTGAGCTTCGGCATCCGCCACACCGAAGCCCACGAAACCCTGTCGATAGAGCTGATGTGCACGAACCAGAACCTGCCTCGCGAGCTCAAGCTAGGCGACATCAACCAGGCGTGCGATGAGACGCCGGAATTTCTCAGCTTTCGCAACATCACCCCTGCCACGTCGAGCTTTGCGCCGCCGCTGACTCGTGATTTTCTGTGGAAGCTGATTAGCAATATGTCGCTTAACTACCTGTCGCTGGCTGACGTCGACGCCTTGAAGGTGATTCTCGAAACCTACGATTTGCCGCGTTATTACGACCAGCAAGCAGAAAAGGTCAGCAAGCGCCTGCTGGGTGGACTCAAGTCCATCAAACATCACCACGTCGACCGCCTGCACCGCGGCCTGCCGGTACGTGGTTTGCGCACCGAACTGACCATCGATCCGCAGGGCTATATCGGCGAGGGCGACCTGTTCGTGTTCGCCTCTGTTCTTAACGAGTTTTTCGCGCTTTACGCCAGTCTCAATTCGTTTCACGAACTGCGGGTAAAAAGCACACAGGGAGAAGTATACCAATGGACACCCCGCATGGGCCTCCAGCCGCTTCTTTGAGCGCGCTGAGCCGAGGCATACGCGAGTACTCGCTGTTTCAGGCGGTGCTGCTGGTAGTTGATCGGCTGCGCGAGGCGCATCCGTACCTCAGTCAGGATGATTTGTACGACCAGCTGGAATTCCAGGCCAATCCGAGTTTGGGCTTCCCGGGCAGTGACGTTGATCGTGTGGAGTTTTTCCATGAGCGCGGGCAGATGCGCGCGCGCCTGCGCTTCAACCTGATTGGCCTGGTGGGCTCCGGGTCGCCGCTGCCGGCGTTTTATGGCGAGCAGGCATTGGGCGATAGCGAAGACGGCAACCCGACCCGCAACTTCCTGGATCTGTTTCACCACCGCCTGCAACGGCTGATGCTGCCGATCTGGAAGAAGTATCGCTACCGCGCCAGTTTCGAAAGCGGCGCGAGTGATCCGTTTTCTACACAACTGTTTGCCCTGATTGGCTTGGGCGGCGAAGAGATCCGCCGCGCCAAGGAACTGAACTGGAAGCGCTTGTTGCCGTACCTCGGTCTGCTCAGCTTGCGGGCGCACTCGGCGGCGTTGATTGAGGCCGTGCTGCGTTACTACTTCAAGCACGCCGAGTTGACCATTGAGCAGTGCATCGAACGCCGCGTCGAGATCCTCCACGAGCAGCGCAATTGCCTGAGTTTGGCCAACACCGTGCTCGGTGAAAATGTGGTGCTGGGTGACAGCGTGCGAGACCGTAGTGGCAAATTTCGCATCCATATTCGCGAACTGGACTGGCAACGCTTCCACGAATTTCTGCCGATTGGTTTCGGTTACCAGCCGCTGTGTGCGCTTGTGCGATTTACCCTGCGTGACCCGCTTGATTACGACATACGGCTGGTGCTGCGCCACGAAGAAATTCGCGAGTTGCGTATTGGCGAACAAAACGCTTGCCGGCTGGGCTGGACTAGTTGGCTCGGTCACGAACACGCAGACGGTGTCGTCACCCTGGGCAGCAAAATTCATTAAGGATGTGAGCGTTATGAGCAACGTAGATCTGCAGCAACTGATACAGGCGCTGGACGTCGAAACCCGCCGCGATCTGGAGCGCTCAGCGGAGCGTTGTGTTGCCCGCGGCGGCAGCAAGATCCTTGTCGAAGACTTGCTGCTCGGTCTGCTTGAGCGCCCTCAAGGTTTGCTTGCGCGTGCCTTGCAGGATGCAGAAGTGGATGCCGGTGAATTGAGCGCCGCGCTACAGTCGCGCATAGAGCATAGCGCCTCGCGCAATCCGGTGTTTGCCCCGGAACTGGTGCAATGGCTGCAAGACGCCTTGCTGGTAGCCAACCTCGAATTGGGCCAGACCCAGGTCGAACAGGCTGCTCTGATCCTCGCACTGTTGCGTAACCCAATGCGCTACGCCGGCAGTCGCTACCAGTCGTTGCTGGCGAAGTTGAATATCGACCGCCTCAAAGAATTCGCCCTGTCCCAGCAGGAAAAAGCCGCTACCGCTAAAACTGCCGCCCCCGGTGAGTCGCTGCTCGAACGCTTCACCCACAACCTGACCCAGCAGGCCCGCGACGCCAAACTCGACCCTGTGCTGTGCCGCGACGGCGCCATTCGGCAAATGATCGATATCCTTGCCCGGCGCCGAAAGAACAATCCCATTGTAGTGGGCGAAGCCGGGGTGGGGAAAACCGCGATTGTCGAAGGCCTGGCCTCGCGCATCGCAGCGGGTGAAGTGCCGCAGGTATTGAAGGGTGTCGAGCTGCTGTCGCTGGACATGGGGCTGTTGCAGGCCGGGGCCAGCGTCAAAGGCGAGTTCGAGCGCCGTCTTAAAGGCGTGATTGATGAGGTTAAGGCGTCGCCCAAACCGATCATTCTCTTCATTGACGAGGCGCACACGCTGATCGGTGCCGGTAGTAACGCGGGCGGCTCCGACGCTGCCAACCTGCTCAAGCCCGCGCTGGCCCGTGGTGAGTTGCGCACCATCGCTGCCACTACTTGGGCTGAGTATAAAAAGTACTTTGAGAAAGACCCGGCCCTGGCGCGACGCTTCCAACCGGTGCAATTGCATGAACCGACCGTCAATGAGGCGGTGACCATTTTACGCGGCCTTGCACAGGTCTATGAAAAGAGCCACGGCATCTATCTGCGTGACGATGCTGTCGTTGCGTCTGCCGAGCTGTCGGCGCGCTACCTGGCGGGGCGGCAGTTGCCGGACAAGGCCGTTGATGTACTCGACACCGCTTGCGCCCGCGTGCGCATCAGCCTGGCAGCTGCGCCGGAAAGCCTCGAGCGCCTGCGTGGCGAACTGGCCGAAGGTGGCCGTCAACGCCAGGCATTGCGCCGTGATGCTGAAGCCGGTTTGCCGGTGGATCACGAAGCACTGGCGGCGCTGGAGGCGCGTCTGGAAGACGCTGAAGCGCAACGGGCGGCGCTGGAAATCCTCTGGATTGAACAGAAGGAGTTGGCCGAACGTTTGTTGGAACTGCGTCAACAACTGGCGCAAGCGCGGGAAGCCGCCGCGGCGCCTGTCGCCGAAGAAGCTGAAAACAACGTGATCGACACAGTTGAGTCCTTGGAAGCTGCTCTGAACGACACCTACAGCGCCCTGACCGCATTGCAAGTCAAGGAGAGGCTGGTGAGTTTTGAAGTGTGCCCACGCTTGGTCGCAGAAGTGATCAGCGCCTGGACTGGCGTACCGCTGGCGCAACTGGCCCGCGAGCACAACGCGAAGGTCGCCAGCTTCGCCACCGACCTGCGCCTGCGTATTCGCGGCCAGGAACAGGCGGTGCATGCACTGGATCGCTCCATGCGTGCCACCGCCGCCGGTCTGAATAAGCCGGACGCCCCGGTGGGGGTATTTCTGCTGGTGGGTCCCAGCGGTGTCGGCAAGACCGAAACGGCCCTGGCGCTCGCGGATCTGCTGTACGGCGGTGATCGCTTTATTACCACCATCAACATGTCGGAATTCCAGGAGAAACACACCGTGTCGCGCCTTATCGGTGCACCTCCAGGCTACGTCGGTTACGGCGAAGGCGGCATGCTCACCGAAGCCGTGCGTCAGAAACCTTATTCTGTGGTGCTGCTCGATGAAGTCGAAAAGGCCGACCCGGACGTGCTCAACCTGTTCTACCAAATCTTCGACAAAGGTGTGGCTAATGACGGAGAAGGGCGCGAAATCGATTTTCGCAACACGCTGATCCTGATGACATCAAACCTAGGCAGTGATCGTATCAGCGCCCTGTGTGAAAACGGTGAGCGGCCAAGCGCCGAAGTGCTCGAAGAAACCATTCGCCCGGTGCTCAGTAAGCACTTCAAGCCAGCGTTGCTGGCGCGTATGCGCGTAGTGCCGTATTACCCGGTCAGCAGTCCGGTACTGCGCGAGCTGATCGAGATCAAACTTGGTCGGTTGGGCGAGCGCCTTAACCGTCGCCAGCTGGATTTTACCTACTGCCAGAACCTCGTCGATCACCTGGCGCAACGCTGCACCCCAAGCGACAGCGGCGCGCGGCTTATCGACCACTTGCTCGACCTGCACGTGCTGCCGCTGGTTGCCGATCGCTTGCTGGACGCAATGGCCTCGGGCGAAAGCCTCAAGCGTGTCCACGCCACGCTGGACGGCAACGCCAGCGTCACCTGCGAGTTTGCATGAGGTGGGTGTGATGTTTGCTTGCGTGCCACAACCGCTGGTGTATGCCGAAGCGCTGTTGGCCCAGTTCGCCAGCCTGTCACGGGCCTCGGACGGTGCGGCACTGCTGGGTGCTTTCGTGCGCGGCTTGACCGAGCTCAGTGGCTGCGAACTGGCGCAGGTGTATCTGTTGGACGCGACCCACACCCGCCTTGGGATGAATGCCGAGTGCCTGAAGGGCAATCTACAACCCCGTGAATCGCAAAGCCTGCCAGCGGACTACAACGCCGAGCAACTGCTGCAATTCGTGCTGTGTCAGAACCATGTGATTGGCCTTAGTGGGTTGAGCGGCAGCCTGCACGAGACCAGTTTTCTGCCGGGTCAGGTGAAACCGTGGGAATCGCTGCTATGCGTACCCTTGGTTAATCGCCTGGAGGCAGTAGAGGGTGTGCTGTTGTGTGCCAGCCACCAGAATCTCGACCTGCAAGGCTTTGCCGATTCCTTTCGCCAACTTGGTTCGTTCGTCATTGGCCATTTCCACCTGCTGCAACGGTTGCGCAGGCCGAGCACTGAACAGCAGGCGCTGCCGGTCAGTGCGCCCAGCGCCAGCGGCTATGGCTTGATCGGCACTAGTGCGGCCATGCGCCAGGTGTATTCGCTGATCAGTAAGGTCTTACACAGCCCCTACACCGTGATGCTGCGGGGCGAGACGGGTACAGGCAAGGAACTGGTGGCCCGTGCCATTCATGATTGTGGCCCGCGTCGCTCCAAGGGATTTGTCGTGCAGAACTGCGCGGCGCTGCCGGAAAACCTGCTGGAAAGCGAGTTGTTCGGCTACCGCAAAGGTGCGTTTACCGGGGCTGATCGCGACCGGTCCGGCCTGTTTGATGCGGCCAACGGCGGCACACTGTTGCTGGACGAAGTGGGCGACATGCCGCTGTCGTTGCAAGCCAAGCTATTGCGGGTGTTGCAAGAAGGCGAGATTCGCCCGTTGGGCTCCAACGACACCCACAAGGTTGACGTGCGCATCATCGCCGCGACGCACCGCGACCTGTCGGCCCTGGTCAGTGCGGGGAAGTTCCGTGAAGACCTGTATTACCGCTTAGCGCAGTTCCCCATCGAGTTGCCGGCGCTACGCGATCGTGAAGAAGACATCCTGTTGCTGGCTCGACACTTCGCCGACCGGGCGTGCGCATTTTTGCAACGCGATGAGGTGAGCTGGTCCAGCGCGGTGCTTGACCACCTGTCCAGCTACGCCTTTCCCGGCAACGTACGCGAGCTTAAGGGCCTGGTTGAGCGGGCCTTGCTGCTGTGCGAGGGCAACGAATTACTGGTTGAGCATTTCTCCTTGCGTGTGGACGCCTTGCCGCGCAGCAGCAGTTTGAACCTGCGCGAACGGCTTGATCAGGTTGAACGCAGCCTGGTGCTCGATTGCCTGCGCAAGAACGACGGCAACCAAACCAACGCCGCCCGTGAACTCGGCCTGCCACGCCGCACGTTTATCTACCGCCTTGGGCGCCTGAATATCAACGTGGGCAGTGCCGATGGCCAGGCCTGAGCTGCTCGAATTCAACGTGTTTTCCGTTAACCGTGCCACCCACAAGGTCGGTGCCCTTTGCTGTTCCCTGGAGACCCTCTTATGTCTGTTCGTCACTGGCAAGCCGTGCTGCTGACCCTCGCTGTTCTATGTGGCTTGGGTGGCTGCAGCGGCAACTTTAAATTTAACGACGCTGCTTACCGCCCCCTGGGTGATCCGCAAGCGATCAATCGCGGCAAGTGAGCGAAGGAGTATCACCATGGAATTGGTTTTCGAAATGCTCAACACCAAGCAGTTCGTGCCCCCTGAGCTTTGCCAGAAGACCTTCAAGCAGGCCGGCGGCGTCATTGGCCGGGGCAATGACTGTGACTGGGTCATCTCCGACCGTAAGCGTCATCTGTCCAGCCACCACGCGCTGGTCAGTTATCGGAATGGCGCTTTTTTTCTTACCGATACCAGCAGCAACGGAATTCAGCTCAGCGCCAGCGGTGCACGCCTGAGAAAAGGTGAAGCGGTGCGCATCGAGCATGGCAGCTTGTACGCATTAGGCGACTTTGAGATTCGTGCACGTCTGATCCGCGATCCGGCCATGTTCGATGGGGAAACTGGGCGTCCACAAGCCTCAGGCAGCATCATCCCTGACGATGCGTTTCTCGACCTGGACCCGCTGAACGCGCTGGATCAGCAAGAGCGTGTGTATTCTGAAATCGAAGAGCTGATCTCACCCAGCACCGTGATTCAGGATGCCCGCCAGCGCGCCGACTATGCGCGTATCGATATGGAAAGCCTGATGGTGCCGGAGTTGGTGGAGCCCCCGGTGGTCCCTGAACCTGCGCCGGTAAAAGTTGTCGAGCGCCAGGCCGATGGTTTCTGGGAACAGTTCAGTACCGCCCTAGGCGTCGACCTCAAGGACCTGGACCACGATGGCAAAGAAGCTTTGGCTTTGAACGCCGCGCGCTTGCTCAAGCAGAGCATCAGTGGCCTGCAACAAAGTCTGCGCACTCGCAGCGAACTGAAAAACGAGCTGCGGCTGGCCCAGACACTCACACAGGGCACGCACAAGAACCCATTGAAGTTCGCCGTCGACGCCGGTGAAGTCCTGCGCATTCTGTTGCAACCGAGCAAACCGGGTCAGATGCCGGCCGAGCAGGCCATCTCGCGCGCCTTCCGGGACTTGCAGGCCCACCAGGTCGCACTGCTGACCGCCAGCCGCGCCGCCGTTCGCGGCACCCTGGAGCATTTCTCGCCCCAGCAACTGACCTTGCGCTTCGAGCGCGATAACAAACCCTTGTTCGCAACCGCCGGCAGCCGCTGGAGAGCGTTCGGACGCTACCACCAGGCACTGCGTCAGGACGATGACTGGAGCGAGCGCCTGTTGGCCCGGGATTTTGCCCAGGCTTACGAAGAGCAAATCCGCCTGATTTCTACCCTCAACGCCGACTATCAAGGATGAAGTGCATGTATCGCCGTTCGACTGTTTGTTTCAAGACGCTGACTGCACTGGCCGCCCTGGTGCTGGTGGCCGGATGCTCGTCGTTGTCGCCGTACTCGCACATCACCAAGCTTAATCTGAAGTTGACTGCCAGTGATCAGTTGAATCCGGACCTCAACGGGCGCCCATCGCCGATTGTCGTGCGCTTGTTCGAACTCAAGCACCCTGTGTCGTTCGAGAACGCCGACTTTTTCAGCCTGTATGAGCGCGCCAAAGAAACGCTGGCACCGGACATGGTTGCCAGCGAAGAAATGGAACTACGCCCAGGGGAATCCGTGGAACTCAAACTCAGCGTTCAGGAGGGCAGTCGCTATGTGGGCGTACTCGCCGCTTACCGTGACCTGAAAGACACCCAGTGGCGCTACACCCTGCAAGTGGCCCCGCTGGACGCGACCGACGTCGATCTGACCCTGGACCAGAGCGGCATCCGCAACACCCATGCAACCCTCGCCAAGGCAGCTGACTGACCATGAATACCCATAAAGTCATTTGGCAGGAAGGCATGTTGCTGCGCCCGCAGCACTTCCAGCATAACGATCGCTACTACGACCACCAGATGAAGACGCGCACTCAATTACTGGGCGGCTACACCTGGGGTTTTCTCAACCTGGAAATCGACTTGCAGTTCCTCAACATGGGCAAAGTGGTGATCAGTCAGGCTTCGGGAATTCTGCCCGACGGCAGTCTGTTCGAGCTGGGCGGCAACACCGAACCGCTGGCACTCGATGTGCCGCCGAACACCGGCCATACACCGATCTATCTGGCGTTGCCGCTGGTTACGGGCAATCACATCGAGGCGCGTCGTGCGGAGCAATCCGACGTATTGGCACGCTACACCGCCTACGACGCCGAGATCACCGACTCCAATGCCGGTGATGATTCCGCCAGCCAGGTCAGTTGCGCACGTCCTGATTTCAAGCTGCTGCTGGGTGAACAACAAAGCGACCAGGCCTACGTGAAGCTGAAGATTTGTGAAGTGCTCGACACCACGCCAGACGGTTTGATCACCCTCGATCCTGACTACGTGCCGACCTATATCCAAACCCATGCCTCCAGCTACCTGCTGTCGTGCCTCAAAGAGGTGGTCAGCATGCTCGGCCATCGCGGTGACACCATCGCTGAACGGATTCGTTCCAACGGTAAGGTCGGTGGCGCCGAAGTCGGCGACTTCATGATGCTGCAGTTGATCAACCGCACCGAACTCTTGCTACGGCACGACCTGGGGTTGGAGCAGGTGCATCCCGAAGCCTTGTACCGAACATTGTTGACGATGCTAGGTGATCTCTCGACCTTTTCCAGCGACACCAAGCGCCCACGCCTCGACAGCCGCTACCAACACAGCGACCAGGGCGCGAGTTTCCGCAAACTGATGGACGCCATACGCCAGGTGCTCTCGATGGTGCTGGAGCAGCATTCGATCGAGTTGATCCTACAGACACGTCAGTACGGCATCATCGTGTCGCCGTTGCACGATCACAAACTGTTGGGTTCGGCGTCGTTCGTATTGGCTGCCAGCGCCAACTGCGACTCCGAAGAATTGCGCCAACGCTTACCGGCGCACCTGAAGGTCGGCCCAGTGGAGCGCATCCGCCAACTGGTCAACCTGCATTTGCCTGGCATTAAGGTCAAACCCTTGCCGGTGGCGCCACGACAGATTGCGTTTCACGCGAATAAAACCTACTTCATTCTCGAACTCAGTTCTGATGACCTGGCGCAACTGGAGCGCTCTGGCGGCTTCGCGTTCCATGTCTCCGGTGAGTTCGCCGAGCTTAAGCTGAATTTCTGGGCCATCAGGAACTGACCGACATGATCAAGGATATGGAACACCATCAGGACGATAAAACCGTACTGTTCGACCGTCAGGGCCATGGCTCGGATTCGCGACCACTGACTGACTTTACTGCGCCGCCGCGTTTTGAGCAGTTGGAAGAACGCATGATCTACGCCGCGCGTCTGCGTCCGGCCGAAGCGTTTAACGTCAGCCTCAATGCGTTGGTGGCCGCCGCTAGCGAGTTGCTCTCGGAAGTAGTGCGCCTCAAGCACAGCGACACCAGTGAAGACTTTTATGAACTCAATGAACGGCTGACGCGCGGTCTGAAAGACTTCGAAGCGCGCGCTTTGCACAATGGCGTTGAAAGCAGCCTGGTCATGGGGGCGCGTTACGTCTTGTGCTCGGTGATTGATGAAGCAGTAGTCACCACACCGTGGGGCGATGAAAGCGAGTGGTCGCAGATGAGCCTGCTCAGCAGCCTCCATAACGAGACCTTTGGCGGTGAGAAGTTCTTCCAGTTGCTGGATCGTCTGTCGAAAAACCCACTCAAGCATTTGCCTATGCTTGAGCTGATGTACCTGTGCCTCGCCTTGGGTTTTGAGGGCAAATACCGCGTTCAAACCCGTGGTGTGCTGGAGTTGGAAGGCATCCGCGATGCCTTGTACCGCCAGATCCGCCAATTGCGCGGGGATGTTCCACGCGAGTTATCGCCGCATTGGGAAGGCTTGAGTGATCAGCGGCGCCACATGGTGCGCATCGTGCCCGGGTGGATGGTAGTGCTGTTCACGGTGGTCTGCCTGGTGGTGATGTATTCCGGTTTTGCCTGGGTGCTGAGCGAACAGCGCGACACGGTTTTGCAACCTTACCAGCCGATTGACCCCGCCGCGGCCATGCCGCTGTTGCAGCCGTAAACAGGGACGTGTGATGAAAAGGTTTTTCAAGAAGGTCGGCGCATTTTTGTGCAAGCCCTGGGTCTGGACCCTGCTCGTAGTGCTCTCTGTCGCGCTTCTGGTGTGGTTTGCCGGCCCGTTGTTGGCGGTCGATGATTACAAGTTCTGGGAAGGTGCGACCGCGCGTTTGCTGACCATCAGCGTGCTGTTCCTTATCTGGGGGCTGACAATGGTGTTTGTCAGCTGGCGCGCCGGGTTACGTAAGAAAGCCGTCGAGGACAGCGAAGACGGTCAGGATCGTATCCGCCGCGAAGAGCAGGTGGACGAGGAACATAAAGAATTAAAAGCGCGTTTCAAGGACGCCCTGAAAACCCTAAAGAGCTCCAGCCTCTACCGTGGCCGCAGCGAGCGCTGGCGCAGCGATCTGCCCTGGTACTTGTTGATCGGTCCGCAGGGCAGCGGTAAAACCAGCCTGTTGGATTTTTCCGGGTTGGAGTTTCCGATCAACAAGATCGACCGCAAACTTACCCGCGACACGCTCGGTACCCAGCATTGCGACTGGTATTTTGCTGACCATGGTGTGTTGATCGACACCGCCGGCCGCTACCTGACCCAGCCCGATGTTGAAGTCGACGCCAGCGCATGGAACATCCTGCTAGACCTGCTGCGCAAACGCCGCCGTAACCATCCATTGAATGGTGTGCTGGTGACTATTCCAGTGGAAACCCTGCTGTGCCCCGACGAGAAAGACCTCGACACCCTGGCCCGCCAGGTGCGTGCGCGCTTGCAGGACGTGCATCAAAAACTCCACGTCGACGTGCCGGTGTATCTGGTACTGAGCAAGGCCGATCGCCTGCTGGGTTTTGATGAGTTCTTCGACCAACTGACCCGCGAAGAAAGTGATCAAGTGTTGGGGGCCAGCTTTCGCAAAGAGCAGAGCGGCACCGACGTGGCCGTACTGCGCACTGAGTTTGAAGCGTTGCTGCATCGGCTCAACAGTCAAGTGATCATGCGCATGCACCGGGAGCGCGATACACAGCGCCGTGGTCGTATCCTCGATTTCCCCCACCAGTTTGGGCAGGTTGGCGAGCGCCTATGCTTGTTCGTTGACCTGGCGTTCACCGGTAATCGCTACCAGCGTGTCACTCAACTGCGCGGTTTCTATCTGACCAGCGCGCCGCACTTGATTGAGGACATGGACGCAACCACGGCGGGCATCGACGCTAGCCTGGGTATGAATACCGGTGTGTTGCCAACCCTGCGCAGTGGCCGTTCACGCTTTATTCATCACCTGCTCAGCCAGGTTATTTTCCCCGAAGCTGATCTGGCAGGCCTGGATCAACGCGAACGTAGTCGCATTCACTGGGGCCAACGTGCCCTGTATGTGGGCGCACTGGCGGCACTGGCACTGTTCGGCGTGCTTTGGGCCGGTGGCTTCTCCGCCAACTACGAGCGGTTAGAGAGCCTGCGCAACCTCGCGCAAAACTGGACGCAACAACGCTCGGCCCTGACTGCACGGGATGATTCGATGGCGACGCTCAAGGTCCTCGACAGCAGCTATGCCGCCACCCAGGTCTTCCCAAAAAAGGGCGACGTGGGCTATCACGAGCGCGGAGGTCTGTATCAAGGTGAAGACGTTAATCCGGTGGTCAAGACTGCCTATGAACGTGAGCTTGAAGGACAGCTATTCCCACGGGTCGCGACCCTGTTGGAAGGGCAGATCCGCGCCAACATGAAAGACCGCGATCGCCTGCTTAACAGCTTGCGTGCATATCTGATGTTGAACATGAAGGACCGCCGCGATGCGCCGTGGCTCAAGGAATGGGTCGCCACCGAGTGGTCCCAGCGTTATACCGGCAATACGGCGGTGCAGAATGATTTGAACGCGCACTTCGAGCGCCTGCTCGCATTGCCGTTTATCTACCCGATCAATGACCAGTTGGTGGCGCAGGCGCGCCAGGTGCTACGTAGCGAGTCGCTGGCAACTGTGGTGTATCGCATGCTGCGTGAGCAGGCGCGCAATGTGCCCGAATACCGCTTGAGCCAACACCTTGGGCCGCAAGGCGCGCTGTTTGTAGGCACCGACTATGTGATCCCAGGGTTCTACACCCAGCAGGGCTATCAGCAGTATTTCTCTGTGCAGGGTTCCATGTTGGTCACCGAAATTCTGCGGGACAACTGGGTGTTGGGTGAAGGCTCGGGCATCAGCGGTATGGACCTGCACCGCCTTATGGTTGAACTGGAGCAATTGTACTTTCGTGACTATGCCAACTATTGGAGCGAGGCTGTGGGCAGCGTGGCATTGCCGCCGATCAACGACTTCGCTGAAGGCGCCGAACAGCTGGCGGGCTTAACGTCGGCCAACTCGCCGATCCTGCAATTGTTGGTCGAAGTACGTGAAAACACCCGTTTCCCGGTAGTCGCCGACGACGCGGACGATGCGGCCAGCACCGCCAGTAAGCTGGCGGAGAAGGGCGGTAAGGCCGGTAAGCTGGCGGCGGCGGTAGCGGACAAAGCCGCCGGTGCCTTGGCAAAAAAACTACCGGACACGGCGAAGAAATCCCTACAACGGCGATTTGAGCCTTTGCATCGTCTACTTGATGACAACAACGGTCCGGCGTCTGACCTGACCTCAGCACTGAATGCCCTCAACGACCTGCAACTGCAGATGGCCAGTCTGGCCCGTGCCAGCGCACCGGAGCAGGCGGCGTATGAAATGGCCAAAACGCGCATGGGCGGACAACGCGATGCATTGAGCAACTTGCGCAACGCATCCGGGCGCTTGCCACGGCCGGTGAGCGTATGGTTCAGCGTATTAGCGGAAGACAGCTGGCGCTTGGTGCTGGGCGATGCCTATCGGTATCTCAACCAGCGCTATCAGAACGAGCTGTACAGCTTTTACGGTAAGGCGATCAGCCAGCGTTATCCGTTCAACGCCCACAGCTCCAGCGACGTGGCAATCAGTGACTTTCGCGAGTTCTTCAAGGCCCAGGGCATTGCTGATCGCTTCTTCGACAGCTACATGCGGCCCTTCGTCAGCGGCGATCCGGGCAACTACCGCATGCGCAGTGTTGACGGCCACAGCTTGCCGGTCTCCAAGGTGTATTTGGACCAGATGGCCGCCGCCCAGGTTATCCGCCAGAGCTTCTTCGCCGATAACCCGGCGGAGCCGCAGGTGCAGTTCAAGCTTGAGCCATACACGTTGGACCCGGCGGTCAGTCGTTCCGAGTTCAAGTTTGGCGACAAGACCATCGAGTACCGCCATGGCCCTATCGTGCCAATGTCATTCAAATGGCCGACCGATGCTGAAGACGGTCGTACCAGTCTGGTCCTCGACAAGATGGTCGGCCGCCCGATTGGTATCGAGAAAAATACAGGGCCTTGGTCGCTGTTCCGCCTGTTTGATTTGATGCAGACCGAATACCTCACCGGACGCGACGTGCTGGTGCTCAAGGCAGATGTGGGTGGCCTGCGCGCTAACTATCTGCTGACCAGCCAGCGCACGCCAAACCCGTTCGACATGGGCGTGTTGCGCACCTTCCGCATGCCGGTGCAGCTCTGATGCAGGCCGCTAACCGTTGGCGCAGCGCGGCGCGTACCGATACCGGCAAGGTACGGTCGCGCAACGAGGACGCCTTCCTCGACTGCCCTGAGCAAGGACTGTGGGTGGTTGCGGACGGCATGGGCGGTCATCAGGGCGGTGATATCGCCAGCCAGCTGATTGTCGCCAGCCTTGCTGAGTTGCCGGTTCAGGCTGACTTCGATGCGCGCCTTACCGATATTCGCCAGTGCCTGCATTGGCTCAACCGCCGGTTGGGCCAGGAGTTGACCGTCACTGCCGGGCGCCACGACAGCATCATGGGTAGCACCGTGGTGACATTGATGGCGCAGGGCTCGCGCGCCGCGTGTATATGGGCCGGCGACAGCCGCTGCTATTTGTGGCGCGGCCAGCGCCTGTACCAGTTGTCCAAAGATCACTCGTTTCAGCAACAGCTGATGGACGAACAGAACGTCAGTGCGGAGCAGGCGAAGGCCCATCCATCCGCCCATGCGCTCACCCGTGCAGTGGGCGCTGCGGAGCAACTGACCCTGGATGTACTGGAGCTCGAGGTGTATCCCGGCGATGTGTTTTTGCTGTGCAGCGATGGCCTGTATCAAGGGCTGACCAGCGACGCGCTGGGCAGCGCCTTGAGTCTAACCGCGCCGCATGTTGCGTTGGGACGTCTGTTCGATGGCGCGCTGCGCGGCGCGGCACGCGACAACCTGACCGCCGTGGTGATTCGCCAATGACTGAACTCATGCACTCCGTCGACGATCTGCTAGTGGGCGAAGAACAAGACAGAAACCTGACCTATTTTGCGTTCGCCAAGCCTCAAAACGCCAAGCCGCATAACGACGTCGTCGCACTGGCCCCGACCAAGGCCAGCATCGGTGCATTGCCCGAGCTGCTGGCGGGTCGCTACCGCATCGAGCGCCTGCTCGGCGCCGGAGGCATGGGCGCGGTCTACCGCGCACGGGATCTGTTGATCGAGCAGTTTGGCGATCCCGATTCCTACATCGCGCTGAAAATCCTCAGTGAAGAATTCTCCGAGACCCCCGATGCCAGCGCGTTGCTCTACAGCGAGTTCGCCCTGACGCGGCGCTTGCGCCACGACAACATCCTACGCTTGCACAGCTTTGAAGTAGACACCGAATGCCAGCGTGCCTTCATCACCATGGAACTCATGCGTGGGCTGACCCTGGACAAGCTGTTATGCGAACGCCCTTTGGGCCTTCCCTGGCACGAATTGCGCAAAATCGTACTACCGTTGCTCGACGCCTTGGCCTACACCCACGCACGCGGCGTCGTGCACGGCGACATAAAGCCCAGCAACGTGATGGTCAGCGAGGAGGGCGTGCGCCTGTTCGACTTTGGCCTCGGCCAAGCTCAGGAAGGGTTGCTGCATGGCCTACCCCAACTGAGCCGCGAACGCTTCAACGCCTGGACACCTGGCTACGCCGCACCGGAAACGCTGGAAGGCCAAACACTGGCAGCCAGCGCAGACCTCTATGGGGTGGCCTGCGTAATCCACGAACTAGCAGGGGGCAAACATCCCTTTCGCCGCCTGCCGTCGAACCAAGCCCGCGACGAACAGCTTGAGCGCGAACTGCAAGCGCCTTTGAACTTACCTAAACACTGCTGGCCGGCCTTGAGGTCTGCGCTGGCGTTCGAGGCAGTGGATCGAACGATCACCGCTGCACAATTACGTGATGCCTTGAGCACACCGTCCTGGCTGCAGCGCTTGCGCGCATGGGCGTAATGGATGACTAAGCAACAGGGAGCCGAGCATGTTTAACCCGTCTAACGAAACGCACTTCAGCCTGACCATCGACGACTTTGCGGGTGACCTGCAAGTGCTGTCGTTTACCGGTATCGAAGGCATCAGCCAACCCTACCGCTTCGACCTCGAACTGGTCAGCGAAAACCCGGACATCGATCTAGAAAAACTCCTGCACAAGCAGGCATTCCTCGCTTTTGACCCGCAGGGCAGTGGCGTGCATGGCCAGATCTACCGCGTCGCCCAAGGTGACGCCGGCAAGCGCCTGAGCCGCTACACCGTCTCCTTGGTGCCGCAACTGCAATACCTGCATCACCGCACCAATCAGCGCATTTACCAGCAGATGTCGGCGCTTAAGATCATCGCTTTGATCCTTGAAGAGCACGGCATCCAAAGCAACGCCTACAGTTTCCAGTTAGGCCGGCCGTGCCCGGATCGCGACTATTGCGTGCAATACGATGAAACCGACCTGCACTTTATCCAGCGCCTGTGTGAAGAGGAGGGCGTGCACTACCACTTCCAGCACAGTGCCGGCGGCCATGTGCTGGTGTTTGGTGACGACCAGACCGTATTTCCCAAACTCGGCCAGCCCACCGCTTACGTACAAGGGAGCGGCATGGTCGCTGACGAACCGGTGATCAAAGGCTTCAACGTTCGCCTGGCCACGCGCACCGGCCGCGTCACTCGTCGCGATTACGACTTCGAAAAGCCCAACCTGCAACTCGAAGCCGCCTACAAACCCGCAGGCAATGAAACGGGCCTGGACCTGGAAGACTACGACTACCCAGGCCGCTTCGTCACGCGCGCGCGAGGAAAAATCCTCAGCCAACGCGCCGTCGAACGCCATCGCGCGGACTATCAACAAGCGGAAGGCTGGGGCGACCAGACCACGCTGATCAGTGGCCACTTTCTTGAACTCTCCGGCCATCCGCGCAAAGCGTGGAACGACCTGTGGCTGCTGACCCAACTCTCCCACGAAGGCAAACAGCCGCAAGTGTTAGAAGAGTCAGTGACCAGCGACACCACCGCCAACAAGGATGATTTTCACCAGGGTTATCGCAACCGCTTTATTGCCACCCCGTGGGACGTGTTCTACCGCCCGGCACTGGAGCACCCTAAACCGCGTGTGCTCGGCAGCCAGACCGCTGTGGTCACTGGCCCCAAAGGTGAAGAAATCCACTGCGATCAATACGGCCGTGTGAAGGTGCAATTTCACTGGGACCGTGAAGGCCAGGGCGACGACAAAACCAGCTGCTGGCTACGTGTCTCCAGCGGCTGGTCAGGCGACCGCTACGGCGGCATCGCTATTCCGCGTGTTGGCATGGAAGTGCTAGTGACCTTCCTTGAGGGAGATCCCGACCAACCGCTGATCAGCGGGTGTCTGTATCACAAGGAAAACCAGGTTCCGTACCCGCTGCCGGCGAACAAAACCCGCACGGTGTTCAAAACCCTGAGTTCACCCGGAGGCGGCGGGTTCAACGAGCTGCGCATCGAAGACAAAAAAGGTGCGGAACAGATCTTCCTACATGCGCAGCGTGACTGGGATGAAAACATCGAGCACGACCAAAAAATTCGCGTGGGTAATGAGCGGCACGACACCGTTGAGAAGAACGCCTACACAGAGCTGAAGGCTGAAGAACATCGCACCACACACGCGGATCGCAAAGTTGAAGTGCGCATGGACGACCACCTGACCATCGCGCAAAACCAGCATGTGAGGGTGGGGACGGCGCAATTGGTGAGCGCGGGGAACGAGATTCACCTGAAGGCTGGGGAGAAGATTGTTATCGAAGCGGGGATGGAACTCACGATTAAAGCGGGGGGTAGTTTTATCAAGCTGGATGCGGGTGGCATTACGGTGCTAGGACCGGTGGTGAAGGTGAATGCGGGTGGATCGGCGGGGAGTGGGAGAGGGATTGGGATTAAAGCGCCGGGGCTACCGGGGGCTGCGGATAGGGATAAAGCGGGGAGTTTGATGGCGCAGGCGTTGGCGAATGAGTTGCAGGAAAAAATCAAGAGCAAGCCTAAGCGAATGCTGAATTTCTCCGGTTAAGAAGCACCAACGGCACGCAATGCCTCCAGCGATCAGAATTCAGGGAATGGGCAATGACTGAGACAGCAAGCAAAGTAGAAAAGTGGGCATATCCGTTGAAAGTCGACGGGGCGCAGGCAACTGACCCTCAGCAGTACTATGCGGCCTTAGCTAAGGCCAAGAACGGTTACTACCCGTTGGGGGCCAACGGGCTTTGGCACGGCGGCGTTCACTTCGATGAAAGCACGGGGTTGGTGGCGGATCTGACGGAAGTCCAATGCATTGCCGACGGTGAGGTGGTGGCGTATCGGATTGATGAGACCTATCCGAAATCCGATTACGGTTCGACTCAAGCGGTCTACTCCACCGGATTTGTATTGATCAAGCACCGCCTTGAGGTGCCGACCCCTCCAGCCCGGGCACCAGCGGCGGGTGCTCAACCTGCTGTTGCAGCACCTGCGCCTAGCTTGACGTTTTTCAGCCTGTATATGCACTTATTGGATTGGGAGGGGTACAGCGCAAATCCGTCGCTAGCACGGCCGCCATTTTGGAGTGGTGGTTCATGGCAGGTCAAAGCTACCGCCGATGACAAAATACTCGGCTTAAGGGTTAGGCAAGACCGCAGGGGCAAGCCAGGTTACACCACCGTGTTGAGCGTGTTGCCCCGAGGCACCCTTGTCGAGACGGGTGAAGAGGAAAATGGTTGGCTCAAAGTTGTAAGCATCACCCCTGCTGACCCTAACGTTCCCGCGGGAAGTGGCTGGGTGTTCAAACGAGAAATGACAGCCAGTGCAACGCCCAATAGCTATGTCATCGGCACTGATGCCAAAGATGAAATGAATCCTCCTCGCAAAGGCTTGGCGGTGCATGCGGCGGCTAACCAGACGAGTGCTACAACGGCCATCCTACCGGCCGGAACCGAAGTGCAAATTGGCAATGATGGAGCGCGGGGCAAGTATCAGAAACTACTGGAAATCGTCAGTGGCAACGCCGTCCCGGAGCTGACCGCGTCCAACGGCATACTTGGCTATATCTGGGAAGGTTTGCTGGAAACGAAAAGTGAGCCAGCAGCGAAGAACACCGTGCATTTGTTGGAGCGGCCGTTTCCTGTGAAAGCGGGGAGCGTGATTGGTCATGTGGGGAAGTATCAGAATCACGATGATGCGGCGCCTAAGAATTTGCTGCATCTGGAGGTGTTCAGTTGTGAGGATGTAAAGGCGTTTACGGAGTTGAGCAAATCCAAAGCAAGGGCTCTTCCCGGTAGCGGAAAGACATTGGTAAAGATCCCCAAAGACACGCCTTTGATCACTCATGTGGAGGGCATGAGCGCAGAAAATCCACCGAAGGTTAGCGATCCGTTCAAAAAGGTCGGGTATGAGTTCGTGATTCCCGTAGGTACGTTGGAGGCATTGCCCGCTGAAAAGAAAATCAAGGTTGCGGTGGTGATGGGCGGCGTCACGACTTACACCTATTGGTGGCGTATAGACGGGTTGTTAGGGGATGCGGAGGGTAATGGGATTGACGGTTGGTTTGCGGAGCCAGATACGGCGTTGTCCCGGCACTCTCCGTTCGAATGGGATGGCTTTAATCTAATTACAGAGACTGTTAGTAATGTGGAACATTTAGCAGCGTCGCTCCACGCGCAAGAGCACTTGACGGACGATGAGCGAGCGACGTTTCTTCCGCAAGTAAGTGAATCGGTGGGCGGGCCGGTAAATGAGTGCTTGTATGCAACTTTGGATATGAATGGGGATAAAAAAATTTCGTCGTATGAAATAATGGGTGCTTTAAGGAAGCCATGGTTTTCACAACAGATTTCTAAGGTGGTCACAAAGTATGAAAACGAGTGGTGTTTCAGGGCGGACAAGTGGGATGCACTCGATGAGCTTATGCAGCATGCCGATGCAGAACCAAATAAGCCGTGGCAACAAGAAAAACTGAGAATCAAGAATCTCAGTTGGTGGGACAACCTAATCGGTGAGCAAGGAGTGACTAGCGATGCTCAAGTTTGGCATCTTCATCCAATTGAGCTAGTCGGGAGCTTTGCAGTAAAACGCGGACGTCAATTGATCACACTTGCGATGTTGAAGAAGGCGAGGCCTGGTATCGCAGATGCTTATTGTGAAACGATACTGCCAATTCTGAATAAGTACGCAATACTGTACAGTATCGATACCCCTCTCAGGGTGGCCCATTTGTTGGCGCAAGTCGGCCATGAGAGTGGGTTCAAAGTGCTTGAAGAAAATTTAAGCTATTCCGCAGTACGTATGCGGACTATATTTGGCTGTCGCCGAAATCAGGCTGGGTATAATACTGCGACTGATGAGTGCATTGTGTTGCCAAGGCTTCGATCAAAACTGTGGAGCGAAGCCAGTAAGTATGCAAATAATGCGGTGAGTCTAGGCAGTTATGTATACGCAGATCGTAATGGCAATGGAGATGAAGCGAGTCAGGAAGGTTATAAGTTCCGAGGGCGCGGTATCATTCAGTTAACCGGCAAAAGTAATTATGCAAAATACACACGTATCCATAACGAAAAAGATCCGTTGGACCAAAAAGACTTTGTTGCTAACCCAGATTTGATTGTCAGCGATGTGAACTATGGAATAGAGTCGGCATTCGTCTGGTGGGATATGAGTAATATGAATGCGGTGATTACGAACTCGTATGCAACTCGAACCGAAAGTAATATCTCGCAGCATGTTGCAGACATTTCAACGAAAGTAAATGGCGGCACGATTGGGCTGGCCGAGAGGGTCACGTTGTTCAACGATCTTCGCAGTATGATAGAGAGGGAACTAAATTGATGAATAAGCTAATGATAGCTGCATTGATGATGTGGTCAATGTGCGCAGGTGCGGAAAGTAAAACTTATGATCTCAGTCCGGCTTTCAGTGGTGCACTCAAGGCAGAGTTTACAGAAGAGGTTGGTAATGGCCGCGAAACGATTTCGGGTGCTTTGATTGATAAAGGCGGTAAGAAAATTATACTTCCTGATACATGCGAACCTGAAGGCGGGAATGCAGAGCTAAAAGATTCTTTCGTAGTCACCGCCAAAAGAAACTATTTCTTATTCATCTGCGCTTGGCCTGTCCAGCATTCAGGCCTCGGTCTCAACGGTACCCAGTATGAAGCATTTTTATACGGGGGCGAAAACTTAGGTGCGCTTAAGAAAAACGTCATGTTTTCTCAAGCCCTTTCTAGCTATGAGGGAAGCCTGGAGGAGGGAGGGCATAGCTACGCATGGTATTTGCCACGCAAAATCGCTAGCGAAAAAGTACTTGAGCTTGAATTGGGCAGGTCGACGGACTCGTTAGGCTTGGCTCATCAAATAGTGTTGGCTCGCCTGAAGGACGAGGATTATGAAGGTGTCAAGGCATACTTGGACGCTGATAGATTTGGGCAGCTGAGTAGAGAATTTCCTATTGGAAAGTCAAATGTCGTGATTTATAACGATTTTGGCTATGCACTCGGGCAAGCTGGTGAAAATTATTTGGCTTATAAAATTCTTAAGTTTGTTGAACTTGTTTCTCCTGATAGAGTGGTTCTAAAGCTGAATATTGCAGATGTTTTGTGGGTGTCTGATAAAGATGCATCGAAAATTTACTATAAGAAATATGTTGAGTCCATGCGTCAGGCTGGAAAGGAGAAATTGATTCCCAAAGTCGTGCTTGATCGAATAAGTATGATCTGAAGTACAACATGGGGACGTATTTATTTAATAAACGTAAATGGGCGTCCTCTTGTTTGTCCCGCTTTGCCTTGCCTCGACCGCGACTATTGCGTGCAATACGATGAAACCGACCTGCACTTTATCCAGCGCCTGTGTGAAGAGGAGGGCGTGCACTACCACTTCCAGCACAGTGCCGGCGGCCATGTGCTGGTGTTTGGTGACGACCAGACCGTATTTCCCAAACTCGGCCAGCCCACCGCTTACGTACAAGGGAGCGGCATGGTCGCTGACGAACCGGTGATCAAAGGCTTCAACGTTCGCCTGGCCACGCGCACCGGCCGCGTCACTCGTCGCGATTACGACTTCGAAAAGCCCAACCTGCAACTCGAAGCCGCCTACAAACCCGCAGGCAATGAAACGGGCCTGGACCTGGAAGACTACGACTACCCGGGCCGCTTCCTCACCCGCGCGCGCGGCAAGTTGCTCAGCCAACGCGCCGTCGAACGCCATCGTGCGGACTATCAGCAGGCAGAAGGCTAGGGCGACCATAGCACCTTAACCAGTGGCCACTTTCTTGACCTCTCAGACCACCACTCGCACGGATTGGACGACCTGTGGGTATTGAGTTAAACAAAGCCAGAGTTCATCCTGTCCATTTGCGATCTTGCATAAAAGCGTCGTTTGTCAAGTGTATATAGAGAGCAAACGTAGATGTTCGATTTCCTAGTTAAAATACCCTAGGTAGGCTCGGCTTCAAACGCTCACTCTGTCTAGGACGATTGAGGATTGCTTCACGCTATGATGAGAATTTCAAAGCTGCCGTCAAGCTGCAAAACGTGAGTTCACCATGAGGTACCACTCTTTGACGCCCACTCACGCCGACGCTTCTCACGCATCGCTTTGATCAGCGAGACCGTACCCACGAGTAATATGACCGCCATAAAAAGAAAGTCGATTTTGTACAGCTGAAAGTCATTCAATGGGCCGATCATTATTACCCGAATAGCCCCAACACTGACCAGCGTCGCGAGAAAGTCAATGCCCGGTTCGTCGCGATAAAATACATGCATTAACGGCAGACCAACTACTAGCAGCAACAACAGGACGATGACTTTGAACGAGCTTTTTCGCTCGATACTAAATGCACACTCATTGACCCCATAGAGTTTGTAATCGTTCTCGCGTAGCTGGGATTGTTTCTCGTTAATGTATCCCGCACGGTTGTACTGTTGAGTCGGTGTAAAGGTATTCGACATCTCCATGACGGTGGTGATGTGCTTGAAATATAAGTCGATGCGATCAGTGCCCTTGAGGAAATACAACACCGGTTTGTAGCCATAGCGGTAAGTGTCAAACGGAAAGTCTGTGGCTCTCCCCTGCACGCTGATAGGTCGGGGTTCGAGTTCGGCGTAGACACTTTTGTTTAGAGCTAGCAGGTTGCGACTCAACGGCTGGATTTTAACCTGTTCAAGGAAAGTCGGTGTAACGCCGTAGGACCACTGCAAGGGCTCCAGCCGCAGACGCAATTCGTTACGGCCGAGGTCGTAGCGATTGAAAGTACGTTCGGAAACCTCCACCGCGCCACTGACCATAAACACGCCATGCATGTTGTTAGTGATGCGCAGCGTAAGTAGATCCTTGCCAAGCGCTGTGGCGTTGCTGGACGGCGGCGTGCCACACCATGTCGTACTTTTCTGGGTGTCGCCCAGCATTCCATCGCTGTTGTCCTCGAACACATAAACCAAACAGGCCCACAGGGACAGCATCAGCGCCAGTGCCATCATTCCTAAAATCTTTTTGCCCGCACTCAAACCAGACTCCGTAGTTCACTGCAATCCTTATAGGGTGCGAACTATACCGAAGATCCATAACGACCCCAAGCAAATAAACAAGTCTAATTGTAATGGCGGTCGTTTCTTGTGGCGCCCGTCAGGGACGATAAATGAACCACGACCAAGAAAAAGAGAAATCGTGCAAGTGGCTATGATGGGTGAAGATTATGCAACCACGAAAAAATAAAGGCACGGAAGTCCCGTGCCTTTATGTCAATTGATTCCGATGGGCTTGTCATTCTTATCGTAGCAAATCGGATGTTCGCAGTACCCGCGAGCATTGAGCACTTCTAATTCGTACACGGTCGGCAGGTATTGCTTGAGCTGCGCCTTGAGCACTTGCTTGCCATTGATGGTGCACTCATCGTCTGCGCGTGGGTTACACCAGGCTTCTTTTACTTCGATGGCTTTTGTGGGCTTTGTCATGATCGTTTTTTCGACTTGAGGCGTTTCATCGACTGACGAGCCACTCGCTGTCTCTGCATCCAATGAGTAGGCGGAAATCGAATCTTTCACACTCTCTTGGCTAATGCCATGGTCAAGTAAAAACTCTTGCAGAGCTATACGGGCCTGAGCATAGGTCACTTCCTTGCCTTGTTTGGTGGGGCCGCCATCCTTGCGATAGGCGATCAGGTAGCCATCTTCACTTTCATACAGGTAATAGTAAATGGACAGGCTAAAGCTGAGGTCTTGGCCGTACATTCCATAGACCCCTGAGCCATTCGACGCTCGACAAGT
>NZ_JBJGXU010000059.1:0-35158 GCF_045447305.1 Pseudomonas sp. D47
GGGGATAACCATAGGTTTCGCCTTGAGCTTGTCGCCCTCGCCCGATGCAAGCCACCCTATATCTACCCCAACCGCCTTTGCGATTTCCACACAACGAGCCACCTTCGGCTCCCGCTGCCCTGTCAGATAATACTCCAACGTTCGGCGCGGGATGGCCGTAATGCGCGAAAGCTCGTCGCCGCTTCCGGCTAATTCCGCACACTCCCTTATGCGACTCGCCAGACCCTCACTCATTTCGTTTTCTCTAATAAGGAGAACGAAATTCTCGAATAGACGAATGCGAAATTTCGGATTCGAATTAATCTGTTTAAAAACAATGACATAGATAAATCGCCTCACAGTATGCCGGTTTGGGCAAAGCGAAATGCCGTTTTGCGCCTTACCTCAAAGAACAAAGCGGCTATGTTTATGTCCTAGGTGACGTTAGACACCCCAAAAAAACCACTCTCCCAAGTGGTCAAAATGGACGCAAGACATGAACAAAACCGAAATCCCAATAAATCCAACCCTGCGTTGGGAATGGATTAAGTACCAACTCCGAGCCCGCGGCACCTCTCTAGCGATGCTGGCCCGCGAGCTAGAAGTGTCAGATACAGCGGTTAAAAACGTCAAACGCACAGCTTACCCACGAATGGAGAGAGCTATTGCCAAAGCGCTGAGCCTCGACCCTATCGATCTATGGCCAGAACGCTGGAATGCGAACGGCACTCCGTTTCGACTGCGATCAGGACGTTCCGAAAGCAACGCAACTTACGGCTATGAGCATACCCCAGCTTATGACCTTCGGCACCGTAAAAATGGAACGGAAAGTTAAACATGCGCAAAGTTAAAGACGACCGCACCTTAGACATTTTCGCGATTCCAAAGCCGGTTTTAGCTATGCCTAGCAATGCAAGCAACGCCGCACATGTAAGTGAACTGATCAGCGAAATTCTTAAAGGTTCTGAGTTAGACCGATATGAAATTGCAGCACGTATGTCTCGGCTATCTGGTGATGACGTTAGCAAACATATGCTTGATGCGTGGTCTAGTCCTGCACGTATCGACCACAACCTCCCTTTCTTTAGGGCCCCGTTGCTAGAAGAAGTGTGCAGCTGCCATATTTTGACTAATTGGTTGGCTGAGCAGCGTGGCGGGCGGATTGCTTATGGGCGTGATGCACTGAATGCGGAACTAGGGCGCTTAGAGCGCCTTCGTGACGACGTTAGCAGGAAAGCACGTGAACTGAAGCGCGTATTGGGTGACAACAATGCGTAACTGGTACTCGGCTAGTGAATTGGCTGGACTACCAGGTTTGCCAGGTACAGAACGTGCTATTCAGCTACGCGCAAAGCGTGAGCTCTGGGAGGGCCAGCAGCGCCTAGGCACGAAAGCGATTGAGTACTCACTATGCGTATTGCCAAAAGAAACACAAATGGCGCTCTTAATAGCTTCTGTCAGCACAGACCTAGAAGAAGTAGTTACTGACAAACAGAAAATAGCTGAGAAGCGTGATGCTAAAACTGCGTCACGCTTAAACGATTCGCAAGCTTCCGTCATGAGCGCACGCCTGTCATTCGTTCGCGAAATCGAGCGTATGAGCCAGGTGGTCAGCCAGAACCGTGCCGTTCTGACGTTGGTAGCTCTAGCTCAATCCGGTGACCTCAGTCCTTATTTGACTGAGCGAGTGGCTCGGGCCAACGACCGAAAGACCGAAGACCGGACCCTCTCAAAGCGTACGCTCATGCGCTGGTTGGCAGATTTCCGTGCGCATGGCGAAACCGGACTGGCACCAGCTCGCCGTCAGAAGGACATGAGCGTCCCCGTCTGGGCGGGTGAATTCCTCAAGCACTACCAGCGCCCTCAGAAGCCCAGCGTTGAGGCGGCTTACGAGCAGTTCAAGCAACTGCATGGCGATATACATAGCAGCGTCTGCCCTAGCATTCACGCGGTACGCCGCTGGCTGAAAAAGCTCAGCCCATCGGTCCGTGAACACGGCCGTCTGGGGCCGCATGCGTTGAACGCACTCAAGGCTTACAACAACCGCAAGGCCGACATGCTCTGGCCGAATGACGTATGGGTGGCTGACGGTCACACCTTTGACGCTGAGGTCATCAACCCGATCACCGGCCAAATCTTCCGCCCGGAAATCACCATGGTCATTGACTGGGCTACGCGTCGCATTGTGGGCTTCTCAGTCAACCTGGCCGAATCGACGCTCGCCACCCTGGACACGTTGCGCGACGGGGTCAGTCGTTGCGGCATGTACAAGATTTTCTATGTCGACAACGGCAGTGGCTTCGATAACTCCGTCGTATATGAAGTCAACGACCGCCTAGGTGGCACTATCACTCACTCGCTGCCTTATAACTCTCAGGCCCGAGGCGTGATTGAGCGCCCGCACAAAACCATCTTGGTCAGGCTTGCGAAAACCTTCGACAGCTACATTGGCGCCGACATGGACAAAGAGGCCGCCACAAAAACACACAAACTGTCACGCAAACAGCTTGCGCTGGGCCTCGCACCGACAGTCGTGCCTGAGTTCTCGATGTTCTTCGCTGAACTGGAACGGGCGCTCGACGACTACAACCGTCGCCCACATCGCGGACTGCCTAAGTTTCGCGACCTTCAGACGATGCGTAAGCGGCACCAGAGCCCAATGGAGGCTTGGAAATGTGCAGAGGTCGAGGGGTGGGAACCGTTGCTGGCTGATGCCAACGTCGTCGAAAGCCTGACCCGTCCGCAGGTAGAACGCACTGTCCGCCGTTGCCTGGTGCAATGGAACAGCAACAGCTATTTCTTGAAAGATCTGGATGGCTTCCATGGCGAAGAAGTCCGGGTGGCCTACGACTACCGCGATTCCAGCCGCGTGTGGGTCCACACCCTGGACGGCGACCTCATCGGCGAAGCTCTGCTTGATGGCAACTCCAGCCCTGCCATGCCGCAAACCATGCTTGAAAAAGCCAGCGAGAAACGCGAACGCGGTCAACTGTCTCGCTTGACTAAAAAAGCCGAAACCCTCACCGGGCAGAAGGTGGAAATTCGCGTCCTCACGGCTGCACCCAGCAACTATGAGCTACCACCTGAGCAGCTTGCCGAAGCGCAACGCTTTGCCCAACTGGCAGCGCCACCGGCGTCGACTTTCGATCTCCCATCCGACCCGACCGCCCGCTACCACCTCTGGCATCAACTCGCCGACCGTCTGGTCAATGGCGAGGTGCTGACGGACGAAGAAGCCCAATGGCACGGCCGCTACTCCAAACACCCCGACTTCGCATCAATTCGCCGCATGTTCGAGTATGCAGAACAAGCCCGCGCCTGATTCAACACCCGCAAGGAGCTACCAATGAGTGTTTGCAAAATCGTACCCCTGACCAACGTCGGCCTCTTATCCGCTGCCATCGAGCGCGCTCATTCCCGTCCACCGGGCCTGCCGGGCTTAGTGGTGATGTACGGCGCCAGTGGCCTGGGCAAAAGCGTAGGGGCTGCCTTTGCCGCCAACCTGCACCGCGCCTATTACGTGGAGTGCCGCGACACCTGGAGCAAGAAAGCTTTCTTGCAGGCGATCCTGCGCGAAATGAGCATTGCCCCCGGTCAAACACTCTCAATTATGGTTGATCAAGTGGCCGAACAACTGTCGCGCAGTGGCCGGCCGCTACTGATCGACGACGTTCAATACCTGCTCGAAAAAGCCGTCGCCAATGTGCTGACCGATATCTACAACGCCAGTCAGGGCACCATTGTCCTGATCGGCGAAGAGCGTGTGCCGAGCAGCCTGGCGAAGCTGGAACGTCTGCACAACCGCGTGCTGGAATGGGTGCCTGCTCAGCCCGCCACCCTTGACGACCTGCGTAATTTGGCCAAAGCCAGCTATCCCACTCTGACCATTGCCGACGATCTGCTGGAAGACCTGCGCCACAAGGTGCGCGGCTGCCTGCGCCGCGTAGCGGTCAACCTCTACAAGGTCTACGGCGAAACTCAGGCCCAGGCCGTGGACAGCATCGACCTGGCGGGTTGGGGAAGTCGAGGATGGTTTACCGGTGAGGCTCCGGCACGGAGGGGCGTGTAATGGCTGGGGGACGTGGTCGTAAACAAATTGATCTGGAGATGCAGGGCACCAAAGGCAATCGCCAGCGTATCTGGGAAGCCATTCGCCTAGGACGTGACGGATTTACCGCCTATGAAATTTCCCGTCGTGCCAAGACTGATGACACCGCCGTGCGCAGCTACCTGCAAGCGCTGATCAAGGGTGGTTATGTTGAGGTTGTCACAGGGGCTAAGTTCGAAGAGCAGACCCTGCGCCTGCTCAAGGACATCGGTGCTGAGGCGCCCGCCGTCACTCGCGACGGAAAACCCAGCAGCGCAGGCAAAGGCACCGAAGCCATGTGGCGTTCCTTGCGCATCCTAGGCGAACTGGACGCCGATGAGCTGGCTGTACAAGCCTCCATTGTGGTGCCAACCACCACTGGGACCGCCCGCTCTTATCTGAAATGGCTCAAACGCGCCGGGTATCTCGTCGAGGTTCAGGCCAGCAAGCCGGGCAAGAAGGCTCGTTACTGCTTGGGGCACGGCAAATACACCGGACCACGTGCGCCGATGATTCAGCGTGTCGGCCAGGTCTTTGATCCCAACCTGGGCGAGGTTGTGTTCCGCCAACCCGAATCTACTGAGGATGCTCTATGAACGTCCAACTCACCGCCTGGGGTACAGAGCCGCCCCTGTTTGTGCGCCTGCTGGCTGCCGAAGTCGCCGCCAGCAACCAAACCAAAGCCAGCAAGCGTATTGGCATGAGCCGAACCGCCGTCAGCCTGATCCTTTCTAACCGCTACGCCTCGCCCAGCACAGCGGGTGTCGAGCGCCGGGTGATGGCAACCCTTGGCCGTATTGAGTGTGTCGCACTCGACGAAATCGTTACCACCGATCAGTGCCAAAGCTACCGCGAAAAACCAGCACCAACCCACAATCCACAGGCCATGCAGTACTGGAGCGCCTGCCAACGCTGCCCAATCAATCCCAACTGCTGCAATCAGGAGAACGCCAATGCTCGCCTCCACTAACTGCACTTCGTTGAAGGTTCTGACCCCGACATTGGCGGAACGTCTGCGCATCTTTAATGCCGCCGCTCGCCAACTGCAAGCCTATGGCGTCCGAATCCAGGGCTTTCACCCGACAGAAAACCTTCTGCTTATCTGCGCTGAAGATGGTCGCCTCTTGCTGGATCGGGATACCGCTGAAGCCTGTCTGTGTCACCTATCGGCTGGAAGTACTCGCTACAACCTGCACTTCCAGGGCGTGATCCTGGAGTGGCGCGAACCCATTAGCGCGAACCATCCTTCCGGCTGGTCGCACCCGACTCTCCACTGAGGAACCTTGCAATGACACAACAACAAACTATCCCCAAAGGCTATCGCGTCGACGCGCAAAAGCGACTGATCCCGGAAAGCATGATCAAGCCTATCGACCTGGAGCGGGATGCCTTGGTGCTTGGCCTGGTGGAAAAAGCCCGCGCCGCCAGCGACGTGCTGGCGAAATTCAAGGCCTCGGCTTTCGGTGATATTGAAGCCTTTGTCGAACTCAGCGCCGAGCAGTACGGCGCCCAGATCGGCGGGAAGAAGGGAAATGTCAGCCTGATCAGCTTCGATGGGCGTTTCAAGATCATGCGTGCCGTACAGGAAAGCATCGCTTTCGACGAACGCCTCCAGGCTGCGCGGGCATTGATTGACGAATGCCTGCGGGACTGGACCACCGGGGCACGCCCCGAAGTGGTCACGCTGGTAAATGACGCCTTCCGGACTGACCAAAAAGGCGACATCCGCACAGCCCGCGTCCTGGCGTTGCGCCGTATGGAAATTACCGATGAACGCTGGCAGCGCGCCATGCAAGCCATCGGCGACGCCTGCCAGGTGGTTGGCTCCAAGTCCTACATCCGCGTGTATCAGCGGGTTGGTGATACCGACCAGTACGAGCCCATCAGCCTTGATATTGCGGGGGTGTGACATGGGTGTACTGACAGCAATGAAATGGCCGGAAACCACCTTGTTGGACCTGCTAAACGATGCAGAGGAAAGCACAACTGAAACTTTTGACCTTGTGCATCTGGAACTTAACTCCGGCCGCAGTTACGTGGTGGCGGTGATCCATGGCGAACCTGATCAGGTTGATTCCATTGCCGAGGAAATCCAACGCCTAAAACAGCGGATGGAGGCCTGATCATGCAGCGCTATCACGACACCCGCAGCGATCCGCTGCCGATGCATTCGCCGCAACACGACACCGAGCGCGCCAACCTCGACCGCCTGACTGCTGAGTTCCTGGCTCGCGGCGGCAAGGTCCAGCAAGTCGGTCACCAGATGAGCAGCGCTCCGGCGACGTTCACCATCAACCCGGAGCGGTCGCCAGTTTATGCCCATCTTTTTGCGGCTGCGCCCCCTGTGGCAGCACCTGAGGCAGTGGTGCTAGCGGAGATCGAAGGTTCTTTCCCGGACGCCGACAAGCACGCGGCATTGATCATGGCCGATGCGGCCATGGGCAACTCGCCAAAGTGGATCGCACGCAAGCACCACATGACCGAGAAATACGTACGTCAGGTCGCCCGCGACTACCACATCACCTTCCACTCTCAGCGATAGGAGGCCCCATGGCCAAGATCACCATCACCCTAGAAGACCGCCGCGAAGGCAACGGCAAGCCATCGGTAGCCGTCGATATGACAGGTGTACCGACTACGAACCTCGGCACACCTCGCCAGACGGAAGCTGTACGTATCTTCAACAAGCTGTTCGACCTGGTCGCCAGCGAAAAGATGTTGGGCGCCATTCCTGCCTGCCGCTGGCAACCCACCACAACAACTCTCCACTAAGCGAAACCGCCTTGGTCATCCGGGGTGGTCTGCCAGGCGTGGTTGCCTGGTACTGACGAGCAGCCGAGGAACAAATGGAGAGAGTCATGAGCGAGCAACGAGCCCCGTTACGGCGGTCGGTAAGCGACGAAGATCAGATGAATTTACCCGTGGGCAAGACTTGCGGCGACTGCGTGCACTGCCGCAGATGCACGTTGATGTTCGGCCACATCCCAGCTGATGAGTCTTGCGACTGGAGCCCTTCACGCTTCCGTGAGTCCGTGCAAGCCGCCGCTATCGCTTAACCCCAAACACATATCAGCATCACCCGAACCCTTGAGATCTGACGTTATGGACCACAGCAAAGCCTTAGACAAAATCAAGAAGCTGCTGCGCCTGGCAGCTAGCGATAACCCGCACGAAGCTGCCGCAGCCATGCGCCAGGCCCGCGCCTTGATGGAAAAGTACCGCCTTGAAGAGTCGGATATTCAGCTCTCCGAGGTATTCGAATGCGCCGCCCGTAGCGGTTCAAAGATGACCCCGCCGCAATGGGAAGCCAACCTGGTGGGTGCAGTCACCCAGGCCTACGCCTGCAAAGTCCTGTTCATGGCGGGTATCGGCGAATGGCGTTTTATCGGCGAACTGGCCGAGCTTGCCAGCTACACCATGGCCTTGTTACTACGCCAAGTCCGCCAGTCCCGCCGTGACTTCATTGGAACGCAGTTGAAGCGCTGCAAGCCTGCGACCAAGACCAAGCGTGCCGACGTGTTCTGTGGCGCCTGGGTGTCAGCAGTGCGCCGACAGGTAATGGCGTTTGCTGGCAACGATGAGCCTTCACCGGCAACAGCAGCGTACATGCTTAAGCACCATTCCGAGACGGAAAAGCTTGATTGCCGCGACCGTAACGCCAGCAAGGCCAACGGTGTGCGCGCCCTGACTGACGCTATGCACGGCGTTCTCGCGGCTGGCGATGTCCGTCTGAACCACGGTGTTAACGGCCAGGAACAATTAGCCCTGCATTAAGCGAAACCGCCCCGGCCTGCCGGGATGGTCTGCCGGACGTGGTTGTCCGGTACTGATGAGCAACCAGACATGTCCCAAGAATCCAGACACGACCGCAAAAAGCGCCTGAGCCGCGACCGCTCGGCTCGTTGCCGGGCACTCAAGAAACAGCGCTTACAAGCAATCGGCGCGACAAAGCTAAAGATAGTGATCGGCTCCGGCACTGCCTCCGACATCGAATGCATTCGCCAGACCGGTGGATTTGAAGAAAGCGCCGAGGCACTGGTGCAGAGCATCCGTTACATGGCGGCGATGGCTCGCCGTGACGCTTGCGCCTTCAGACACGCTATCGACCCGAGATCCTTTCAATGAGCAGCCTCGCAAAGATTCACATCGCCAAATCGCAACTGGGTTTGGATGATGACACCTACCGGGCCTTACTTGCGCGCGTCGCTGGGGTTCGCTCGGCCAAGGATCTGTCACCCCGTCAGATCGGCGCCGTCATCGCTGAGTTTGTGCGGCTGGGATGGATGCCAAAGGTTGCGCGAAAAGCAACCCGTGTGGCACCCAATCCAGCCACTGAACGTCGCAAGCTGGTTGGCAAAATCGAGGCCTTCCTGGCCGAAGCCAACCGCCCGTGGGAGTATGCTGATGCGTTGGCTTTGCGCATGTTCAAAGTGGAGCGGGTAGAATGGTGCGACTTTGATCAACTGCGCAGTATGATTGCCGCGCTGTCGTATGACGCCAAGCGCAAAGGAAGACGTACCCAATGAAAATCGACCAGGTGAAGGGCCTGCTGCCTCGTCAGGTATTGGATATCGCCGAGGCTATCGGTATACCGGCGACCCAGCGGCTGGTCGACGAACTGGGCGGTACGACCTGGCCAGTGGCCCAAGGCAAGCGCCGTTTGGGGATTATCCGCCACGAAGCGCTTGTTAATGTCATCGGCGTTGAGGCGGCAGAGATCATGGCCAAACGCTGGGCCAACGTTCAGCTGTATATTCCCCGTTGCGATGCCGCGTTGCGCTCCCTGCGAGACCACGATATCAACACCCAGTTTGAACAAGGCGTGCGCGAAGGTATCAGTGCCAATACCCTGGTGGCTGAACTGGCGCGCAGTAACAAACTGAGTGACCGCCGAATTTGGGAGATCCTCAAGACCCCAACCGACCGGGCGCCCGACCTGTTCCACTAGTCGACTCTTGTTCAGTTGAAGCCCCGCCTTTGTGCGGGGCTTCTGCTTTCTACTGAAGCCGGTCAATCTGCAATGGGTTGCTGCCACCGCCGACACTGGCGGCATGAACAGCCAATCTCCCCGCGTCCTGAATCGCCCCCGTCATTACGCCGCCTTGATTGTCCAGGCAGCGGGTGATGTCGCCCTTCAACGCCAGATTTTTGAGGCCTGCCCCTTTGAAATGCGGGCACAGGTTCGCGACCTGACAAAGCTGGCGCTGTACCACGCAGAGAAAGTGCTGGAGCACAAACGCATGATCCAGCGGGCTCGCGAGAATGATCCCGCCCCGAACAAGCCCACTCTGCGGGTGTCCTCACTCAAGAGGTCCGACTCAGCGTTTGGTCAACAACGTCTGGCAGAACTGCGCGCCGCTGTCGGTGGCGGGGTATGAACAAGTCAGTCAAGGTCATAACCCTAGCAATCGGCTTGGCTATTCCCACGGTCGGCTATTTCGAGGGGCGTCACCTGTTGGCCTACCTGGACCCGGTAGGCATTCCGACCATCTGCGATGGTTGGACAAAGGGCGTAAAGCTGGGCGATACCGCGACCCCTGCGCAATGTGACCTATGGACGATCCAGGCACTTGAAGAAGCTGAGCGCATCTTTGACCAAGCCGTGCCGGAGCCAATACGCAGCAGTATCTCGCCGACCAGCAAGGCCAGCTTTCTGTCGTTCATTTACAACGTCGGGCCTGGCAAACCGGGGGTTAAGGATGGCTTTATCTGGCTGAAAGACGGTCGCAACTCGACCATGGTTCAATTACTTCGACAGGGACGAGTTGCCGAAGCCTGCCGACAGTTGCCGCTATGGGCATCCGCCGCCGGCAAACGGCTGAACGGTTTGGTGCTGCGTCGCGCCGCTGAGCTTCAACTGTGCGAGGCTAAGCTATGAGTCTTTCTTGGCTGAGCCTCCTTCTGCCTTGGTTGGTCGCAGACTTTTTTGGCGGTGCCGAGCTAGTGCAGCCCCACCCTCAGCAGATTGAGGTCATCGCCAAAATTAAAGCCGACACCGCCTTGGCGCATTTACGCCGTGATGCCAAAGAAGCCGCAATAGCGCTCGCCGTCGAGCAGGCCCGTAGCGATCAACTGGCTACCCATCTGGCTCAACAGCAACGCAAAAACCGAAGAACCACCGACCGCCTTTCAAGGGAAATCGCCCGTGTTAACGATCTGTACCGCGAAGCGCTCGATGCGCGGCCTAAGCCTGTGCCTGCTTGCGTGTTTACTGCCGAGTGGGTGCGGATTTACGACGAGGCCACCGGCGCCGCAATGCCAGCCGTTACAGGTTCCGTCAGAGTTACTGCGGCGCCCGGAAAGCCCCAAGCCCTTGGCCAGATCAGCTCTGGCGTGAGCCAATCCCAAGTGCTGGAGCATCACGTCCGATACGCCGAGCAATGCCGAAACACGGCGGTCCAGTTGGACCTTTTAATTGACCAGGTGAAAGGAAAATAACCATGCAGATGGACTTCACCCACCTGGTCGGTTGGGCGCTGTCGTTGTTGGGCATCTTCGCCACGCTAGTTTTCGGTTTATTCAAGCTACTGCTCAGGCAGTTTGAGAGTCGTCTAAACGAACGCTTCGTCATACAGGAAGTCGCCCGACTGGAGGCCAGCAAGCATTGGGAGGACAATTTTTCCAAGGTTCTGGAGCGCCAGGACAAAGACGCCGAGGCGCTTCAACAGTTGGAAAAATCGTTCCTTCGATGGCAAGCCGAGTTGCCGATTCACTATGTCCGCCGCGAGGACTGGGTGCGTAACCAAACCATCCTTGAGGCGAAAATAGACCGTGTATTCACCAAGCTCGAAGTCATTCAAGAGCGGAGCAATAAAGCATGAACATGATTGATGTAGCCCGGACTCGCCGTGAGTCCATGCGCTGGTATTTGCTATTAACCCTGAACAATTCTCGTCCGGTTGATCCCCATGAGGCCCTGGTGCTTTCGACGATCCAGGGGATCTACCCCGACGCTACCCAACACGAGGTGCGCCGCGAACTGGATTATTTGAAAGATCGCAGCCTGGTCACGCTGGACAAACAACCGATTGGCGTATGGATCGCCGGCCTGACGCACTACGGTGTGGATGTTGCCGAGTACACCATTCCTTGCAATCCGGGCATTGCCCGACCAGCGCAGAGCGTCTGAGATGCCACCCAGAAGCAAGGTTGCCAGCCTGCCTGCCTCGGTGAAATCGTGGCTGGACAAGGCATTGGCCGAGAACAACTTCAGCGAATACGAGATGCTGGCCGGTGAGTTGGTGGCACGTGGCTTTGCGATCAGCAAAAGCGCCTTGCATCGTTATGGTCAGGACTTCGAAAGCCGCTTGAGCGCGCTCAAGCTGGCCAGCGAGCAGGCCAAGGCAGTGGTCGCGGCAGCGCCCGATGATGAAGGCGCGGTTAACGAGGCTCTGACACGCCTGGTGCAAGAAAAGATCTTTGGCTTGCTGCTGGCCGGGGACGGAAAAATGGATGTGGCCAAGGTCGCCAAAGCAGTCGCCGAGCTAGGGCGTGCCAGCGTCACCCAGCAGAAATGGAAAATGGAACACCGCGAAACCATTCGCAAGCAGTTTGCTACAGAGGCAGCGCAGGCCGTCAGTGAGGAACTGCGCGGCGCAGATGGCATGAGCGAAGAACTTGAAGGCCGTATTCGCGGCATTTTGCTGGGTAAAGCCTAATGGCCGCTCGGGTGGCCACCGCAGGCGCCTCGCAACTCAAGGGCATGACCGCAACGTCGGTGCCGCGCAAGATCGATCTGGCCGAAGAAATGGAATTGCACGGCGTGGTCGTTCCGCAGGAAATGACCGACGCCCAGCCCGCCAACGAACCTGTTTTTCTGGGTTACCAGCAACGCTGGTTCGAAGATCAAAGCCCGATCATGATCGCCGAGAAATCCCGGCGTACCGGTCTGACCTGGGCGGAGGCCGGGCGCAACGTGATCAACGCCGCCAAGCCGCGCAGTCGCCGAGGCTGCAATACTTTTTATGTCGGCAGCAAGCAGGAAATGGCGCTGGAGTACATCGCCGCTTGTGCGTTGTTTGCCAAGGCCTTCAACGAACTGGCCGAAGCCGCCGTTTACGAGCAGACCTTTTGGGACTCGGGCAAGAAGGAAGAAATCCTTGCCTACATGATTCGCTTTCCAAAAAGCGGGTTCAAAATTCAGGCGCTGTCGTCACGCCCCAGCAACCTGCGGGGCTTGCAGGGCGATGTGGTGATCGATGAGGCAGCCTTCCACGAATCGCTGGAAGAGCTGCTCAAGGCCGCGCTGGCACTGACGATGTGGGGCAACAAGGTACGTCTGATCAGCACGCACAACGGTGTGGACAACGCCTTCAATACCTACATCAGCGATGCCCGCGAAGGTCGCAAGGACTACAGCATTCACCGGATCACGCTGGATGCCGCGATTGCCGAAGGCTTATATAAGCGCATTTGCTTTGTGACCGGCCAGGTCTGGACGCCCGAGGCGCAAAAGGCCTGGCGCGAGGCCCTCTACAAAAACGCCCCTAACCCTGAAAGCGCCGCTGAGGAATACGGCTGCGTGCCGAAAAAATCAGGCGGTGCCTATCTGTCGAGGGTGTTGATCGAAGCGGCGATGGTCGCTGACCACTCGATCAGGATCTATCGCTACGAAGCGCCCGAAGGCTTTGAAAGCTGGACCACGCCCATGCGCGAGGCCGAGGTTGAGCAGTGGTGTGTCGAGAACCTGGCGCCCGAGCTGGCCCGTCTGAGTCCGCTCGACCGTCATGTGCTGGGCGAAGACTTCGCACGGCGCGGTGACTTAACCGTGTTCTGCCCGCTGGCCATTGCCCCTAGTCTGCGCAAGCGCGTGCCCTTCGTGGTCGAGCTGCGCAACCTGACCTACGAACAACAGCGTCAGGTGCTGTTTTACATCATGGATCGATTGCCTCGCCGAACTGGCGCTGCGTTCGATGCCACAGCCAACGGCGGTTATCTCGCCGAGCAGGCTGGGCTTCGGTACGGAGCCAATACGGTGGATCAGGTCAATTTAAGCCAAGCCTGGTACGCGCTCTGGATGCCCAAGCTCAAGGGCGAACTGGAGTCGTTCAATCTGCTCGTGCCCCGTCACCAAACCACACTCGATGATCTGCTGCACATCAAGGTCGTGAACGGTATCCCGTTAATCGACAAGGGCCGACAGAAAGACCTGGACGCAAAAGACGGCAAAGGCAAGCGGCACGGTGACTTTGCTGTCGCGCTGGTCATGGCCGTGCGCGCCTCCTTTATGGACGGCAGCTTGATCGAATACACCGCCGCGCCTTCGCGGGCGGATCGCTGGTCAGACACTGACAGTGACGACCAGCCCGGTGGTTTTAACGGCGCCTGGTAGTCCCCACTCGTTGATTTTTTGTAGGACGTGACACATGGCCATCGTCGATATCCACGGCAACCCACTCGAACAAAAAACTTTACGCGAATCGCAAACCTCGCGGTTGGCCGAGCTGCGCGGCGAGTATGCTGACCATCCCTCCAGCGGCCTGACGCCGGCTCGCCTGGCGGGGATCTTGAAGTCAGCCGAAACCGGCGATATCAAAGCCCAGGGCGAACTGTTCCAGGACATGGAAGAAAAGGACGCGCACTTGCTCGCTGAAATGGGTAAGCGCCGACGAGCGTTGGCCACCGTCGAATGGGCCGTGGTGCCGCCACGTAATCCTTCCGCTGTCGAAAAGGCTGAATGTGAATGGCTCAATGAAGTCATGCACGATCTTCCAGATTTTGAAATTCTGCTGTTTGACCTGCTCGATGCTATTGGCAAGGGCTATAGCTGCATTGAGCTGGACTGGCGGCGTTATGGCAAAGAATGGATACCGCAGGCGTTCAACTACCGCGAGTCCTCCTGGTTCCAACTGGATGCCGCCACGCGCACCGAGCTGCGCTTGCGTGATGGCAGCCAGGACGGTGAAACCCTGACACCGTTCGGCTGGATCACGCACGAACACAAGGCCAAGTCAGGCTACCTGTCCCGCGCCGGGCTTTATCGTGTGTTGGCGTGGCCATACCTGTTCAAGAATTACTCGGTGCGCGACTTGGCCGAATTTCTGGAAATCTACGGCCTGCCGGTGCGTCTGGGCAAATATCCGAACGGGGCGAGCAACGAGGAAAAAGCCACCCTGCTGAGAGCGGTGGTGAACATCGGTCATAACGCGGCGGGCATCATTCCGCAGGGCATGGAAATCGACTTCAAGGCCGCAGCCAACGGCAGTCATGATCCGTTTGACTGGATGGTCAATTGGGCTGAAAAATCGATGTCCAAGGCCATTTTGGGTGGCACCCTGACCAGTCAGTCGGATGGTGCGAGCAGCACCAACGCCCTGGGTAACGTGCACAACGAAGTGCGACATGAACTGCTGCAAAGCGATGCCAAACAAATCGAAACAACGTTACGTCAATACCTGCTGTACCCGTTGCTGGCTCTGAATAAAGCCGGTGACCGCGATATGCGCCGCCTGCCTCAGTTTAAGTTTGACCTGGTCGAAGCCGAAGACATGGCGATGTACGCTGAAGCGCTTCCGAAGTTGGTCACCGCTGGGATGAAAATCCCCCTGACCTGGGCGCATGACAAACTTCGTATTCCGCTGCCTGGTAAAGATGAGGCCATCATGAGTGCCGAACAGCTGCCCACTGCTGAGATGGCGGCGGCGCGCGTCGCGGTCATGAAAGCCGAGACGGCCCCCACCGATGCGCTCGACGACTTGGCTGAAGACATGGCCAACGATTGGCAGCCGGTGGCCACCATGGTGGAAGGCCCCGTCCAGCAATTGTTAGCCAGCTGCAAAAGTCTGGATGAGTTCCGCGCCCGCTTGCCTGAACTGATTCCGCAAATGGATGCGACCCAGCTGGCCGAGCAGATTAGCCGGGGGCTGTTTGCAGCCGGTCTCGCTGGTCAGACAGGGGCGGCCTGATGATTGACCTGGTCGCGCTGGCACCAAAAGAGGCTGTCGAATATTTCAAGCAGAAAGGCTATACCATCGGCTTTGACCACCGCGACGTATGGCAGGCTCAGCATCAGGCTGGGTTCACCGTGGCCAAGGTCATGCAGCAAGATCTGTTAGAGGACATCCGCAAGGCGGTGGACGATGCACTCAGTAACGGCATGACCGTTGCCCAGTTCTCCCAAGCCTTGACCCCCACACTTGTCAATAAGGGCTGGTGGGGCCGCAAGGCAATGACAGATCCTCTGACCGGCGAAGTGGTCGACGCGCAACTCGGCAGCCCTAACCGGCTTAAAACGATCTACGACACTAACCTGCGCACCTCGCACAGCGAAGGCCAGTGGCAACGCATTCAGGAAAACAAGGAAGCGTTTCCGTACCTGCAATACGACGCGAATAACTCAGCACACCCACGTGCAGAGCATTCAGCCTGGGACGGTTTGACCTTGCCGGTAGACCATCCATTTTTCCGTGATCACTTTCCGGTCAAAGACTACAAGTGCAAGTGCCGGGTTATCCCCCGCACCGCGAACCAAGTCAACAACTCCGGTCGTGCCGTCGGCCCGGCGCCTGTTGTTCCGACAGTACCTTTCATTAATAAGCGTACCGGCGAACTTCAGCATATCCCCAAAGGCGTGAATCCTTCTTTTTACTATCCACCGGGTGGTCGACGAGCCAGCCTGAATCGGCACCTGATCGACAGACTGGAATCAGCCCCGCCCGACGTGGCGAGAGCTAGTATCGCCGACTTGGTGAAGGGACCCGCCTTTGCCGGGTGGTATCGGCGTCCGGCAGGTGCTTTTGTGGTGGCTCATTTGGACCACAACGTTGCGACGCGGATGGGCGCCAAAACTCAACTGGTAGCTTTTTCCGAGGAAACACTGAAAAAGCAGCTACGAGAACACCCCGAGGTGACCATACAAGAGTACTCCTTGATTCAGAGTGTTGTGGATCGAGGTCGCGCGATTACCGACGCCAAAGATGGGTCGTTGATTTATGTATTAGAGGAAGCTGGATACGTCGCGGTGATTAAAGCAACGAAGACGGGGAAGGCCATTTTCATGACCAGCTTCAGGCGCCTCAGCAGTCGAGAGGCTCAGCGAGATCGCGAGGTGCGGCGTCTGCTGTCAAAAGCATCGCCCCGCGCGGGAGAATAAGAAAGGCAGACGGTGGGGCCTCCCAGTCCGACCAAGGTCGGAAACCCCACATAGCCATCCGCAGCAAGCTGCGTCGTACGGCCGGGAGAATATCACCGTGTCACGTCTGCCAAACCTGAATGTACCACGTCGCGGCGTCTTAAGTGATAAGGGCTGGCAATGACGCGCCCGGATCGACTAGACGGCGCGTGAAGGGTGTTAGGATCTTCAATGGCTACGCTGATATGCTTTTTCGTCGGTAATCAAATCTAACGCGGTTCTAACGGCCTTCCTGAGGCGCTGTGATACGGTGCCGCTCTCATGATAACCGCCGCAAGTTAAGTCCTCCCCGTTTAGCAGACTTGGCATCCCACCTAGGTTTCAACTGAACCCCCTCAAGCTACATCGACATTGCCCCGCCGCCGACACTGGCGGTATGAAGACAAAACACACTCCCACCGCTGCTATCGCCGCCTGCACTTTCGAGATTCAGGCCGCCAGCGCTGCCGTCCAGCTTTTCCCGGCCGGTGCTTTCAAAGCCCGCGACGGCCGGCCGCTGGAAGTGCCTTCGCGCCATTGGGTCATTGACGGCCAGATTGCCGCCAAGTTGATTGCCCGCGTCGCCGCCCGTGCCACTGACGTGGTCATGGACTACGAGCACCAAACTCTTAACAGCACCGAAAACGGCCAACCGGCCCCGGCTGCTGCCTGGTTCAAGGGTACGTCGCTGGTGTGGCGCGACGGCGAAGGTTTGTTTTCGACTCAGGTCGACTGGACGGACAAGGGCGGCGCCATGGTGGACGCCAAGGAATACCGCTACTTAAGCCCGGTATTCAGTTACGACCCGGTCACAGGCGAAGTCCTGGACCTGCTGCATGTCGGCCTTACCAATTTTCCCGCACTCGATGGCATGGCTCCCTTGCTGGCGATGGCGGCTGCTCGTTTTCATCTGGCCGACCCGGCCGCCCCTTTAATAGAGGAGAAACACCGTGTGAATAAAGAAGCTCTGATCGCGCTGCTGGGCCTGGCCAGCGATGCCAGTGAAGAAGACATTCAGTCGGCACTGACTGGCCTTAAGGCCGATGCCGGTAAGACACAGGAGCTGACCGAAGCGCTGGCGGCGGCTAAAGGGCAAGCGCCTGATCCTGCCAAGTTCGTGCCGCTGGCCGCGTTTGACAGCCTCAAAGGCGAAGTCGCCGCACTCAAAGCTACCCAGATCGGCAGTGAAGTGGACGACCTGGTCAACGGTGGTTTGTCCGATGGTCGTTTGCATGCCGTCCAGGAAGACTGGGCGCGGGAGCTGGGCAAAACCAACATTGCAGCCTTGAAAGGTTACCTGGACAAGACCCCGGCCATTGCGGCGCTCCGGGGCCAGCAGACCCAGCAACATAAACACACCCCCACCACCACCGAAGAACTCGGCCCGGAAGCCTTGGCCGTGTGCAAAGCCCTGGGCGTTGCACCGGCTGATTACCTGGTCACCTTAAAAGGAGAACAGCAATGACTGCCTTGACCGGTGATCGCAATACGCACATGCAGGACGCGGGCGTTGTTTCGGTGCCCATGGTGGCAGGCGCTGTGATTTACGCCGGGGCCTTGGTGGTGGCTAACCCGTCGGGATTTTGTGCCCCTGGGTGGACGGCGGATGACGTGGTCTACATCGGCCGCGCTGAGGAGTCCGTCAGCAACGCGGGTGGCGGCAACGGCGCCAAGCACATAAGCGTTCGTCGCCTGCGTGCTTTCAAGTGGGCGACAGACGGTTCCATCAGCCAAGCCAACTTCATGGCCATGGCCTACATCGTGGACGACCAGACCGTGTCGGCGTCAGATGCCTCGCAAGCCCGCTCCGTCGCTGGGCGCATCGTCGGCGTCGAATCCGACGGCGTCTGGGTGGAATAACCCGCCAATCAAGGGAGTACCTCTAACATGCTGGTCAACAAAGCAAGTATCCAGGCCGCTTTCGTCAGCCTGAAAACCATCTTCAACAACGCCTTTGCGGCGGCGCCGACCACCTGGGCCAAAATCGCCATGAAGGTGCCGTCCACCACCGGACAGAACGACTATGCCTGGCTGAGCAACTTTCCGAAGATGCGTCAGTGGATCGGTGCCAAACATGTCAAAAACCTGTCTGCCGCCAAATACAGCATCGTCAACGATGACTTTGAAGCCACGGTCGAAGTCGACCGCAACCACATTGAAGACGACCAGTTGGGCATCTATCAGCCACAGGCCAAGATGGCGGGCTTCTCTTCTGCCCAGTTGCCGGACGAAATCGTCTACGGCGCCGTAAACGGCGGGTTTACCTCCCTGTGCCATGACGGCCAGTACTTCTTCGATACCGATCACCCGGTGGGGGAGAAACTGGTCAGCAACAAGGGCACGGCACCCCTGTCGGTGGCGAGCAAGGCCGCCGCAATGGCCGGTTATGGCAAGGCACGCGCCGCCATGAAGCAGTTCAAGGACGACGAAGGACGTTCGCTCAACATCAACCCCAACGTGTTGCTGGTCGGCCCGGCCATGGAAGACACCGCCCGCGCCCTGCTGACCGAAGCCAAGTTCGACGACAAGAGCGCGAACATCTACCGCAACACTGCCGAGCTGGTGGTGGATGGCCGCATCGAGTCCGACACCGCCTGGTATTTGCTCGACACCACCAAGCCGGTGATGCCGTTTGTGTACCAAGAGCGCAAAGCCCCGGTGTTCGTGCAACAGACCAATCCGGAAGCGGACGACGTTTTCAATCAGCGCAAATACAAGTTCGGTGCCGAAGCGCGGGGCGCTGCGGGCTACGGCTTCTGGCAGCTCGCGTTTGGCTCCACTGGCACGGGGAGTCTCTGAATCATGGCCCGAGCCACTCAAAACAAGCCCGCTGCATCCGGTAAAGATGCAGGCCCAACCGCACCCGGTATCCGTGTACGCAGCTTTGGTCCGCTGTTTCACCGTGCTGGACGACAGTTCACCAGCGAATCGCTCGACATCCTTTTGGCTGACCTGACGGAGGAGCAGTTGGCCGCCATCGAGGGCGAAGCGCGGCTGAGCAGCCAGCGCATCGACATGCCGTTGGGCGGTGCCGAGCACAATTCTGACGACCTCAGCACCGGGGGCGAATGATGTACGCCAGTCCTGCTCAACTACTCAAACGCTACGGTGCCAAAGAAATCGCCCAGCGCGCTGACGACAGCGTGCCGCAGTTAGTCCATGGCGACATGCTGAAAATGGCGATCAATGGTGAGGACTTGTCCGACTACTCGCCGGATGAGCAATCCGCCACGGCGGCGGTGCTGGCCAAGGTTGAGCGCGTTTTGCAGGACGCAGAGCAAACCATCAACAGTTACTTGGGCGGTCGCTATCAGTTGCCGCTGAGCAATGCCCCTGAAGTCCTGGAACGCATCGCTGGCCAGTTGGCCCGCTACTTCCTTTATGACGACAACGTTACCGACCAAATCGAGGCGCTCTACAAGGACAGCATAGAGTTCTTGAAAGGCGTTTCCACCGGTCGGGTGCAGCTGGGCGTCAGCGACAAAGGCGCTTCTGCCCAACCTGCTGCGTCTGCCGAGATGGTCAGTGATGGCCGGGTATTTGGGCGTGGCAACAGCAAAGGGTTTCTCTGATGGCCGCCAGTTTGAAGGTCACCAACAACCTGCCGTCGTTGCAACCGCTGTTTGCCAAGCTGCGCGAGCTGGGTGAACACCCGCAGCCATTGCTCAAGTCGATCGCCTTTTTGGGCGAGAGCAGTTCCCGCCAGCGTTTTAGCGATCAGGTAGGGCCGGACGGTCAAAGCTGGAAGCCTAGTCAACGGGTAGCGCGCGATGGCGGAAAAACGTTAACCAAAGATGGGCATCTGGGTAATTCGCTGACGGCGTCTGCTGACAACAGCCAGGCGCAGTGGGGGAGCAACCGCATTTATGCGGCCATCCACCAGTTTGGCGGAACCATCGAAATAGCGGCCCGCAGTCAGAGCATCTATTTCAAGCAAAACGCGAGCACCGGCGTAGTGGGTAACCAGTTCGTCAAGAAAGGCAAAAGCAACTTTGCCCAGCGCGTGACGATGGGGGCCTACCAGATCGATATGCCCGCACGGCCGTATCTGGGGCTCTCCACCGATGATGAGGCCGACATTCTCGACCTGGTCAGCCACCGTATTCATGACCTCATTAACCACGCTGCACCTGGAGGTGCTTGATGTTGGGCGAAATAGAAATCGAGTTGATCAACACGATCAAAAACAGCGAGCTGGGCAAACACCTGAAGGTCGTTGCGAGCCTGCCCAGCATGCCTGACAAGGATGTACTGAACCGCTGGGGAGCGGATGCCCCGGCAGCCTATGTGGTGGCTCTGGACGGCAGCGTGACCAACGGCGAATTCCTGTCCATCCCGTTTGTGGTGGTGTTGGTGGCGCGCAATGCGCGTGGTCCGGACGCAGCACGGCACGGTGATAAGCGCGTGATCGGGCTGTACGACATGGTCAAGGCCGGCTTTGCACTGTTGCACGGCGCGACCTGGTCCGATGGCAAATGGCTGGCCTCCAGCTATCAGTTCATGCAGGACGTCGAGCTGCGCAATGCGGGTCTGTCGGTGGCGTTGATCAGTCTGCGTACCAGTTGTGACGTCCCCACCCCGAGCACGGCGAACCTGTCCGAGTTTGAACACCTGTACGCCTCTTGGGCGGTGGTGCCGCCTGATCAGCAGGATGGCAAGCCCTTGGCCGAGGCTTTCATCCATCTCAATCCTGAGTCTGCCCAATGAACAAGTCAGCCCCTGAAAGCGAACTGGTTTCGATTAAACCGTTGCGTGATCTGCGAGTACGTAAACCCAACGGGCAGGTGCTCAAGACAGAAGGTGAATCCGTTGTCTGGAGCGCGTACTGGCGGCGTCGTGAGCTGGAAGGCGACATTGAGTGCGTGAAGACCAAGGTTAAGACCGGTCGTGCTCCGCTCGCGCCGCCTTCAACCCTTGAAACTGCTACGGAGTAAATGAGCATGTCCGTTTCGTTTAACGCGATTCCCAATGACCTGCGGGTCCCCCTGGTCTCAATCGAGATCGACAACAGCGCCGCCGTTCAGGGCACGCCCGCTATTGCCTGGAAAGTCTTGGTATTGGGTCAACGCACCGCAGACGGTACAGCTAAGGCAGGGGAAGCGGTGCGGGTTACCAAAGCCAGCCAGGCCGAGCAGCTCTTTGGTCGTGGATCGATGCTGGCCTCGATGTTTCGCCTGGGCAAAGCGGCCAACAGCTACATGGAGACCTGGGCCATCCCGTTGGACGATGCGCAGGCCGGCGCCGCTGCCACTATGACCATCACCGTGACCAAAGCCGCTACTGGCGCAGGTACGTTGTATCTCCTGATTGGCGGCGAACAGGTGCGAGTCGGTGTGGCCGATGGCGATGACGCCAAAGCCATGGCCGCAGCGATTGCCGCGACGGTCAATGGCAATACACGCTTGCCGGTCGTCGCCGCCGCCACGGACGACAGCGTCAAACTGACCTGTCGCTGGAAAGGTCTGACCGGCAACGATATCGACGTGCGCCAGAATTATTACCCTGGTGAAGTCAACCCACCGGGTGTGGCATTGACCATTGGCACGATGACCGGTGGCGCGGCCAACCCCGATGTCATTAACGCGATTGCCGCGTTTGGGGATGAGTGGTGGAACTCCATTGTCATGCCGTACACCGATACCGCAAACATGAACGCCCTGGAAGCGGAGCTGCTCACGCGCTGGGGGCCGATGCGCATGATTGACTCGCTGACCTTCAGCGCCTTTCGTGGCTCCCATGCGGCCACCGGCACTTTCGGTAACAGCCGCAACGGTTTTCTGTTGTCTTGTATGGGTGCCAACCTATCGCCGCAACCGGCCTACCTGTGGGCCATGGTGTATGGGCTGATCGCCTCGCAGTCGTTGTCGATTGACCCTGCTCGCCCCCTGCAAACGCTCGCTTTGCCTGGACTGCTGCCTGCCGACAAAAGCCTGCGTTGGGACTTGCCGGAAAACAATTTGTTGTTGCACGACGGCATCGCCACCCACAGCGTCGGCCCCGGCGAAGTCGTGCAAATCCAGCGCGAAATCACCACCTACCAGCTCGACAGTTTTGGCCAGCCCGATCCCAGTTACCTGGACATCAACACCCCGGCGAACCTGAGCAGCATCCGCTATGCCACTACGTCGCGGATTCAGCTGCGCTTTCCACGGCACAAGCTGGCTGCTGACGGTACGCGCTTTGCGCCCGGTCAAGCAGTGGTGACGCCGTCAATGATTCGCGCCCAGTTGCTCGCCCTGTTCACCGAACTGGAGGGCAAGGGGCAGGTGCAAGACTTCGAAAAGTACAAAGCCAGCCTAGTGGTTCAGATCAACAAGGACAACCCGACACGCCTCGATGTGCTGGGCCACCCGCACCTGGTCAGCGGTTTCCGTCTGTTCGCCATGCAGATTCAATTCATTCTCTAAAGGAGTTCCCTCATGCCGCAATTTGCAGGCAGAGCCAAAATCCGTGTTGACGGTCGCGAGCTGCGCACCCTTGACGGTGCCAGCCTCAACACCGGGGGCATGAACCGCGAAACCAAAAAAGGCTATGCGGTCTATGGCTACACCGAGGCGGTCGAAGAGCCGACCGTGGAGTGCAAAGTCCCACTGGGCAAGGACGACGACTTGCTCAGTTTCAACAAAATCACGGACGCGACGATTGAGTTCGTCACGGACATCGGTTTGACCTACATGCTCATCGGCGCCTGGTGTTCGGCGCCGCCTGCTTTTTCCGGTGGCGAAGTGGACTTGAAGTTCGCTGGCCTTGAATGCAAGGAGGTATGACATGGCGACTATTGAATTTCGCTTGGAACACGGGCTGCCCTTTGGCAAGGGCGATGACGCCCAGATGCAGTACGACGTGACCTTGCGCGAACTGAACGTCGGCGACCTGCTGGCGGCTCAGGAGGAAGCGGAAAAAGTAGTGGCCACGCCCGATGGCTATAGCCTGGTGATCAGCCCCACCCGAGTGGGTATTCACATGATCCGTCGTCAGGTGGCTTCGGTCGGCTGCATTAAAGGGCCGTTGAGCATTGGCGACATTAATCGTCTGCATGCCGACGACCTGGGGTTGTTGAACTCTAAAGCCGGAGCCCTTGAACAGGCCGCACTCAAGGAGCTGGAAAGCCGGGGGCGATCTAATACGGCACCGGCAAGCACTTGAGGAAATAGCCGTGTTGCTGTGTGTCAGAACCCATTCCAGTCGAGCTGAAGTTGAAAAGCTAACGTTTCGTCAACTCACCCGCTTGCTACACACGCTGAGTAAAACTCCTCGATGAAAAAGATTCAGACCGCTGTCGTCGTTGACTTTGAAGGCAACCTGGCACAACAGGCCACGCGCAACGGACGCGCGCTGGAGGACATGTCCTCACGTGGCCAGCGCAGCATCAAAAAGATGTCAGGCGGTCTGGACGAGGCACGTAAACAGTTTGGCCTAATGGCGGCAGCCGGGGCAAAGGCCACGGGCGGTGCATGGGCAGTCAATCGGCTCAAGCCCGCTGTGCAGATGGCAGCCAACCTGCAGGGCGAAGTGATTGGCGTTAAAACCGAGCTGATGAGTACCTTCAAAACCGCCGAGGACATGGACGACGCTCTGGGCAGAGTTAAGGCGACTGCATTTAAGATCCAGAGCTACACCCCCTTTAACCAGGCGCAAATCGTTGCCCTGCAAAAGACACTGATCAAGTCCGGTGCCGAACTCGGTTTTGTGGTTGGCGAGTCTGGTGCTGCTGCTGCGGCGGCCGCACTGGCAACCTTGGAAGGTATCGATGCCAGCGAGACAGGGGGAGCATTGATTGCGATGGGGACACCGTTCGGGGTCGCCGCCGACAAATTCATGGACTTGGCCAATTCCGTATCGGCCGCCTCTTCGGCATCGCAAGCCGGGGTCCAGGAGATGGCAGAAGGCGGCAAGTATGCGGCGGCCACCATGGCCCAAGTTGGGCGAAGCTCAGACGAAATGTTCGCCATGATGGCTCAACTCTCCAGTGTCGGCGTAAAAGGTTCGTCCGCAGGTACTAGCATCGCGGCTTTTTTCAATAAAGCGGTGAAAATCAAGGCATTTCAAGACGGAAATAAAAACCTGCTCGAAACCTCAAAAATCATTGAGGTAATTCGAAGAAATACAGCGGGTATGGGCGATGCGCAACAACTGGAGGTGCTGACCCAAAAGTTCGGTATCGACGGTGGCCGCGTTGCCTTGGCGCTATTGCAGGAGGGTGAACAAAGCCTTCAGTCATACATGACCAAAATTAAGGAAGGCACCTCACTCAAGGACAAACTTGATGAGCGTATGAGTGGTTTCAGCGCCTCCTTTGAAGGTTTGTCGGGTACTGCTGCATCGACAACCGCCACCTTGTTTGAGCCGGTGCTGCGACCGCTGACGGCTATTGTCGATAAAACCAATGAATGGGTCAGTGCCCTGGGCGAAGCAGCTCAGGAATCGAAAACCCTGCCGAATACAATTTCTGCCATCGCCACAGCGGTCGCAGCCCTCGGCGCTGTCTACGCGGGAGTCCAGTTGTTCAAGGCCGGTCGCGCAGGTCTGGGGATTGTCAGAGCGTTGAAAGGCCGTGCAGCCGCTGGGCCGGGTGCTGGGCGTGGTGCGATGGGTGGCGGCGGTCTTGGGGGCGGTGGTGGAGCGATTCCGGTTTATATCGTAAACGGCCCCATGAGCGTACTGCCAGGCCGCAAATCACCCGTGGTGGGCGGCGCAGGTGGCGTGGGTGCCGAGGGGGTCAAGAACACTGCCAAAAAAGGTGGACGCGCAAGACAAATAATCGGATCACCCAAGGTCGGCGGTCTGATTGGCGCTGGGGTTGGAGTAATCAGCCTTGGGTCGACGCTCATGTCAGATGAAGCCAGCACTGCGGAAAAAGTCCAGGCAACCGGCGAGGCCGCAGGTGGTGCAGCAGGAGCTTGGGGGGGCGCTGCGGCGGGTGCCGCACTGGGCACTTTGATAATGCCCGTCATCGGCACCGCCATTGGCAGTCTAATCGGCGGGGCTTTGGGCTACATGGGTGGTAGCTGGCTGGGCGGTGAAGCCGCTGAAAAGGTCAATACCGCGCTTGATTTGACGGTCAAGATCGAGGGCAGCGACGGCGCAAGCGGTCGAGTGACTGCCATGAAATCCAGCGGTGCGGATCTCAATGCCGAAATTTATAACGGCCGGGGGATGAGCTGATGGGATGGCGTGAACAGTTGCGCCCGGCATCGTTTCGGGGTGTCCCCTTCCTTATAGAGGGCAGCGATCAGCAGATTGGCCGCCGCGCCGTGCAAACCGAATACCCCGGCCGTGATGAGCCCTTTGTTGAAGACATGGGCCGTCGCGCCTGGGCCGATTCGTTTACCGCTTACATTCTGGGTGACGACCACCTGGAGCAAGCACAGCGCCTGGCCGAAGCACTCAATCGGTATGGCCCTGGCGAATTGGTGCATCCGTTTCTCGGTACGCGCCTGGTGCAAATCGGCGAAGTCAGCCTGAGCCATAAAAACCGTGAGGGTGGCCAGAGCACGTTCACCATCGCACTGCACGAAGCCGGCCCTGCGATTACCCCCAATGAAACCCCTGTCACCGATATTGCATTGCAAGAGTCGTGCGACATCGCTGAACAGTCACTGCTCGATAAGTTCGAGGAGTACTTCCATATTGAGGGATTGTCCCTGGGCTTGGTTGATGAACTGTCAACGGCCTATGACGGCGCGCTGGAAACCATCGCTCCGGCACAAGACCTGTTCGCTGAGGGGCAAAATCGCTGGGCTCAAGGCCAGGGCATGTTCAATACGAGCAATAGCTGGATCGCCATCGGCCAAAGCTGGACCGGGCGCATTTCCAACATCACCAGCGTAATGCGCAACCCGTCGGCGCTGGGGGGCGGCTTGTTTTATGGCCTGCGCAGCATTATGGGTATTTTCGGCCACGTCGGTCGCAGTTCTGCACGTCCCGCATCGTCGGCCAGGGTGCCGGCCGTTCCCTTGCGCCATTCACCAACGACGCCCGCGTCACCTTCGGCAGACAAAATTCTCGACACTTTGCATCGTTTGCCCGACGTCGAACGCACGCGCATCACCCCTGTAAACCTGACCGAGAGCCGTAAAGAACAGATCGCCATGCAAGGTGTTCTGCTGGACCTGGTCCAGGGCGCCACCGTTATTGCGGCGGCTCAAGCCAGCAGCCTGGTGGATTACCGCGATCAAGATCAGGCCCAAGAAGTTCAGGCCGTTTTTATTGCCGCTATCGAAAAAGCCCAGTTGCAGGCCAGCGACACCGTCTATCAAGCGCTTGAGCAGGTACGCATAGACCTGATTAAAGACCTCAGCACACGCGGCACAGGCCTGCCGTCAGTGACACGAATTACGCCGGCACAAACACTGCCTGCGCTGGTGCAGGCGTATCGCCTCTACGGTGACAGTCGCCGGAATACACAGCTGGTGGAGCGTAACGGCCTATCCCATCCCGGTTTTGTGCCAGCGGGTGAGCGACTGGAGGTGCTGCGATGAGCGAAGCGAACAACCCCGGCCGCGCAGAGCTGACCCTCGGCCGTCAGCGCTTTGAGGGCTGGACCTCGGTGTCGGTGACTCATTCCATCGAGAGCGCCGCCTCGAACTTCGACTTGTCACTGACCGACCGCTGGGGAGTGACTCAGCAGCCACGCCCGGTTCGTCCTGGCAGTGTCTGCGCGCTCTCGCTTGAAGGCCAGCCGCTGATCAACGGCTACATCGATGCCGCGCGGCCCGGCTATGACGCCCAGAAGCGTAGTTTGAGTGTCAGCGGTCGCGCCAAAACGTGCGACCTGGTTGATTGTTCTTTACCGATGGAAGGCGGCCAGTTCAAAGGGCAAAGCCTGGTGCAACTGGCCAAAACCTTTTGCGCGCCATTTGGCATTGAAGTCGTCAATACCGTCGCTGAGGCGAACAACCCCGTCGGTTCAGGATGGCAGCTTGAGCCCGGTGAGACGGGCTTTGAATCACTGGAGCGCGCCGCTCGTTTTGCCCGCTGCTTGCTGACGTGCGACCCGTCCGGGCGACTGGTGATCACACGCGCCAGTACTGACGTGTTGCCGATCCACCTGCGCCATGGCGAACAGATTCTGGAGGCCAGCGCCGACTACGACCACCGCGACCGCTTTTCGGAATACATCGTTAAGGGCGACACCACCTCAGGTGGCGACGACTGGGACACTCAGGATGGCGAAGCAGCAACGCAAAGCAGCGGTCGAGCCACCGATGACGGTGTAAGCCGCTATCGCCCCATGGTCCTCATTGGTGAAGACAACCTGGACAACAGCAAAGCCGCATTGCGCGCCGACTGGGAAATGCGCCGTCGCCGTGCCCGCTCGCAAGTTGTCGAGGTCACCGTACAAGGCTGGACCATGCCGGGCAGTCACCAATTATGGCCGATCAACAAACAAATAAGGATCACCGACCCGTGGTTGGGACTGGACTCTGTTCTCCTGTTAATCACGGCCGGGACCTTCACAAAAAACAGCGATGGCACCCGTACCCGGCTGTCATTGATGCCGCGTGAAGGTTTTGAGGTCGATCCCATTGTTCCGAAGACGGCCAAAACGAAGAAAGCTAAAGAGGATGATTGGTCATGAGCCGCTTATTGGCGCCGCTAAAACGAAGCCTGAGCCTGATGGTAGGCCGCTGCCTGCTGATCGCCGCTAACGACAATCTGCAACGACAGAATATTCAGGTGCGCTTACTCGCGGACGAAGTCGCCGACGACGTCGAACACTACCAGTCAGCCGGTTTTACCAGCGTTCCACTTCCTGGAGCGGTTGGCTTGTTTCTCGCTTCGGGCGGTAAGCGCTCAAGCCTTGCAGCCTTTCTCCTGGAGAACAAAGAGAAACGCTTGAAAGGTTTGAAGCCGGGCGATGCGGCGATCTACCACATCGGCGAAGGCCACCACCTGGTGCTCAAGGAAAACGGGGTGGCGCTGCTGATGTGCAAGCGTCTGGAAGTGCAGGCCAGCGAGCAGGTGGCCTTCGACACGCCTTTGGCCACCTTTAGCGGGCACGTAGAGATCGCCGGCAACAGCACTGCTCTGGATCATTTGAGTAGTGGTGTGAGCGGTGCAGAACACGAGCACACCGGCAACCTCGGCAAGCCCACCAGTGCGCCCATCCCAAAAGGGGCCGCCTAATGGATCTGGCGATGGTGTGGCGCAACGGCTTTGGCTATTTGAGCCTGACAGGGGCCGATCTGAAGACAGAAGACTCATTGCGCACGGCGGTGTTGGTCAGCCTGTTTACCGACCGCCAGGCACGTCTTGACGACGTTATTCCGGATGGCAGCGATAACCGACGTGGTCACTGGGGCGACAGCTTTTTGCCAGGTGATGACCAGATCGGCTCGCGTCTGTGGTTGCTTGAGCGCGAAAAGGTGCTGTCCGAAGTCCTGAGGCGTGCCGAAGACTACAGCCGGGAGGCGCTCTCCTGGATGACCCGGCGCGGAGCAGCTCGGTCGGTGCAGGTCAGTGCCTGGACAACCGGGCGCAACGATTTGAACCTAAAAATCACGATCACTCGGCCCGATGGCCATGTGGACAGTTTTGAGTTTTTGGATATGTGGAGTCAGGAGAGTCAACATGCCGTTTGAACGCCCCACGTTACCAATGCTGCTTGAGCGTTCCGCTGCCGATATTGAAGCATGGATGCCGGGTGGTGACGCCCATGTACCGAGCCATAAGCTGCATTTGCTGGGCAAGGTCAATGCAGGCGCAGCGCACGGCCAGCATGGCCATCTGGCTTGGCTGGCTAAGCAATTGCTGCCGGATCAGTCGGAGTGGGAAACCTTGCTGCGCTGGGGCAGTTTGTGGGGCTTGGCGCCCTTGACCGCATCAGGTGCCTATGGTGACTTGCCTATCACCGGCCAGCCATACGCCCTGATTAAAGCCGGCGCTACTTTCCAACGGGCGGATGGTTGGGAATATGTGGTTTCTCAAACCATCAATCTGGACGCCGCGGGCAATGGGCTTGTGCCGGTAGTGTCGCTGGTCGGTGGCTACGCGGGTAACTGCGTAGCGGGCACTGACCTGCGGCTCTCGCGTGCCGTCGCTGGCATCAGTGCCAGTGTCAAAGTCGGTGCAAAGGGCGTGACCAAAGGGGCGGACGCTGAAAGCCTTGAGTCGTTTCGCGAGCGGGTGACCTTCCGCTTGCGCAATCCACCTCAGGGTGGCGCGTTGAATGACTACGTCGCCTGGGCACGCGCCGCACACCCTGCCGTCACCCGTGCTTGGGCCTACAGCAATCAGATGGGGCCGAACACGATCACCGTACGCCTGGTCTGCGATCACGACCCGGCCGGGCTGATCCCCTCCCAGGCGTTGCTCGATGAGGTGTACGCCTACATCCGCGAGCGGATGCCGGCGACACCGGTTTTGTATGTCATCGCCCCGATACCCAAAGTCGTGGATGTGCGAGTGGTGGTTTCCCCCGACACCCCGGTCGTCCGTGAGGCGGTGTCCCTGGAGATCCAGGACTGGTTTCTGGTTGATCCAGACATCAGACCCGAAGGCACCGTTTATATGTCACGGCTTTCCGAAGCGATCAGCAAGGCCAAGGGCGAGCGGTCGCACATCCTTTTACTGCCTATCAAAAATCAACCCGCCGGCCCTGGTGAAATCCAGGTCCCTGGTGTTCTTTACTGGAGTGAAACATGAGTGCTTTTAGCGATTACCTGGAAGACAAGCTGCTGCGCATGACCCTGCGCGGAGAAGCCTTTGTGCCGCCCGCGCAACTGTTCATCGCTTTGTACACGTCACCAACCGGGGACCTCGAAGGCACGGGCGCCGAATTGGTCGGCAACGCTTATGCACGCATTCGGGTGACGTTTGGCGAACCCATCCCCGACACCGACGGGAGTACATATTGCGCTAACGACACTGACTTGCGCTCGCCGAGGCCGAGCACGGGCGTCTGGGGTGTGGTGAGCCACTTCGCGCTCTATGACGCGCCTGTGGGAGGCAATCGTCTTTACCACGGCCCGTTTCTGGAGCCGCGTGTGTTTGAAACCAACGATTTGTTTTTCGCCCAAGCGGGCGATATCAAAATCAAGCTGAACTAAGCCTATGGCCGCCTCCAGAAATCCGCTACGCGCAGGAATGGCTTGCGGACTTCCCCTAGTTACCTGGGTGGAGTCCAGCAGCGCCACCCTGGTGGCCGACGCCAAGGCTTCAGGCTTCTCCAGGCGTCTGCGTCTGAGCAGTATCGAAACCGCTGCGCTGGCCGAGGTGGTCGCGGTTCATTGGCGGGGCCGGCAGATCGAGGGCGCTGTAAACGGAGTCGCTCTGCTGGATGCTACGGTCTACCTCGCCCGCCGTGTCTCGCTGACTGTCACCGCCACCGCTGAGGTCGCCGCTAATCACCAGGTCTGGCTGCCACTCCAGCCGGAAAAGAAGGTGCGTTACCCACGTTACAGCCAGGCCGATTTCCAACAGCAACTGATGAACTTGTTGCCGCAGGGCCGCGCCTGGCCTCGTGACGGTGAAGACGCGGCCTTAATGAGCGCTTGGGCGGATGAGATGTACCGAATCGAGCAGCGGGGCTGGAAGCTGCTGGAACAGTGGGACCCTCGCACTACGGACGAGCTGTTCGAAGACTGGGAACGCTTTTTTGAATTGCCCGGCACAGGCACAGAAGAACAACGTCGACAGGCACTGATTGCCGCCTGGCTGGCGGGTGGAACGCTCAGCCGTCCAGAGATAGCAGGCATTCTCGACCGCCTCGGCATTCGGGCCACCATCGAGTTCGTGCAGCCATTTCGAGTGGGGGAATCGGCAGTCGGCGACGCACTGTCCACCGACTGGTACAGCACCTGGATTGTTTATGTACACAACCCTCACGAAGTGGACCTGGTCTGGCTCCAAACCTACCTGCGCCGCCTTGCACCGGCCGGTGATTATGTTCACGTCGTCGCCAGCCCCAAGCCATAAGGAATCACCATGGATCGTATTTACAACCCTGACCGCGTCGACGATGACCGTCGCTTTTCCGAAGGGGATTTTGAGCTTGGAATTGATGCCACACCGCTCGCTGCGACGTTCCTAAACAACTTGCAGGAGGAAGTCTGCGCGGTGATCGAAGGCGCAGGCATGACCCTCGATCCCGCGAATCAGGCTCAGCTGTTGACCGCTATCGAAGCGCTGATTAAAGCCAAAGGCTCGACGCAATCAACCCTGGTCCAGACATTCACAAAAAGCGGGACGTTCAAAAAGCTGCCCGGCGCAAAGTCGATCCATGTGCTGCTGATCGGCGCGGGACAAGGCGGTGGTAGTGGGTCGACCTGTCCGCCAGATGGTTCAGCGCTGGGCGGCGCCGGCGGTACGGGTGGGGCACGGCTTGAACTGACGTTGGATGCGGCGCTGTTCCCTGACTCCTGTGCGGTCATCGTCGGCATGGGTGGCTTCGGGGGGGCTGCATCGGCAACTGCGGGCTTACCTGGGGGCGGCGCAACTGGGACGGAACTGAGGATCGGTAGTTGTAGTTACCGCGTCGTCGGCGGAAACACAATTAACAACACGGCAGTATTTTTGGGTGGCATTGGTGGTATTCCATCGAAAAATTACGGTGGCTGGGGAGGGAATGGCACAGGAGGGGCGCCCGGAGGGGGCGGTGGCGGAGGTATCTCCGATAGCAGCGCCGGTGGGGGAGCTAGTTCAGTGTACTCCCTTCTCAATGCAACGACTGGGAGCGTGCCTGGCGGTAGTAATGGCCGCACTCCCGGTGGCGACGGGATGGATGTCCCGACTAGTGGTTACTGCGACGGCTACAAATACCCTGGTATTTCCGGTGGCGGTGGTGGCGCCCGGTACGACCTGAGTGGCGGCAATGGCGGTCGGGGTGGTGATGGCGGTCTTTACGGTGCTGGTGGTGGCGGTGGTGGCGCAACGCTTGTGGGTGGGCTGTCAGGCGCTGGCGGGAATGGTGCAGACGGTGTCGCCGTGATTACCACTTACTTTTGAGGGCAGCACATGAACTACTTTGAGATCCCTGGCGAGCCAGACGCCGCACTCTGGCAGAAAAGCGACGGTAACAGTGGCGTTGTTCGCGAAGGACTTAACGGCTGGAACGACTATCTACATTGGCTGGCAGCGGGTAACACGCTGGCATCGCTTGTGCCTGCTGATACACGTTCGCTCGACGAACTGCGCGTTGATGCACTCGGTTTAATCAATATAGCGGCTGACCAAGCACTTGAGCCGATCACCCGCCTTTATCCGCGAGCGGAAATTGATACTTGGCCAGAACAGTGCAAAGAGGCCCAGGCTTGGTTGAGCGATACCATGGCGTCGGCACCTTTAATCGACGCCATTTGTGGCCCCCAACGCATGGCTGAAAAACGTGAGCTTTGCGAAACCATATTGTCGAAAGCCATCACCTACAGGGAGGCTGTTGGTGCTGTGATCGGGTGGCGTCGCGCTATTACATCTTGGGTCGAGGCACAGAGTGAACCGGCATTGCTGATCAGCTTCACACCTCGGTGCCCGGAGGTGCCTGATGCATCGTAATGACCATCCTACCGCAATCAAAGGACTTCACCAGAAGGGTAATCCTGCCACCAATGCGCCAGCCACCGTCGTTACCGATGCACTGATGAATGCGCTGCAAGAGGAGATAGCGCATGTCATCGAGGGAATGGGCTTTGAGCTGGACAAGGCAAACAACACCCAGTTGTTAGCCGCCATACGCCAGATCATCGGCGGCACGCTGGTTGACGGTAAATACGTCACTCACCCCGAGCTGGGGGATGCGGCCTACAAAAAAACCGGAGCTGGTGCCAATCAAGTTGCGGCTGGCGACCATCCCCACCACAACCTGGCTTCCGTACAGGAACTCAATAACCACATCTACGCTGCCGATCCGCACACGCAGTACGAACTGAAAGCCCGGTTAGGTCCTGCGGCCTATCGGTCGATTGGTGCAGGGGCTGGCCAAGTCGCGGAAGGCAATCATACGCACGCCGAATTTGGCACCTCGGCGAGAGCCTATTACGCCGATGTGTATGCCTATGGGGCAACGGCTTCTGCACAGGCGCTCAGCCTAGCGGCCTCACCGCTGCCCATTAGCAACGGCGACACGCTGTTTGTGCGTTGGCAGCAGTACTACATCTATGGCACTGGCAATGGCACGGCCGCTGCCTATCGCAGTGTCTACACCTACTGGCTGTACCAAGCTGGTTGGTATCTTCTAATGGAGCGGATCTGATGATTGATATTCCCCGGCCTTTTGACCAAGGCAAACGCTCCATGTTTGCGCTGTTTAACCGACTCTCTGGTGCTTTTGTGCTGCTGTTGGGTCGTATGGGAGAAGAGGCACCGGACATCGATGAAACCCACTTTATTGCCAAACCGGTAGAGATTGATCCTGACCGGGAAATGGTGCGTGGCACGGTCAATGCGTTTGAGATCGTTGCGCAAGTCGAGCAACCGCCGCTGATCGACGAATACACCTTGAACGCCCGGTGTGGCGACAAGGTGTTGAAGCGTTATCCCGTGCATCGCCAGCTCAACATCTTGGGCGATCTGCTCGATGTCTTGGTTCGCGAAAGCTCACTTTCCGGTCAGGCGGTGGAGGAATTTCAAGCCATGCGAGGATATATAGAAGAGTGCCAGGTGCGAAATGCGCGCTACAAAGCCGCTTACTCTGAAAGCCCGGACTTTGTCTTTCTGGATAAGGCTACCTTGGAGCAGCGCGTCCTTGATGAGTTGGAAGGCGGATTGCACGAAGTGATCGGCAGTCCCCTCGGCACGGTCGCAACCCCTTTCCATTGAGGTACATATGATTCGTCTAGAGCAGTGTGACCCAGTGCTGTGCGCCGCTTTACGTGAGGAAGCGTGCCAGTTGTTTGAGCGTGAGCCCTCCCGCTTTACCAATCGTGCCAAACGATTCGTAAACGTCGGCATTGCCGGGGATGCAGGGCATTACTACAGCCTGCGGCATGATGCCTGCCCCGCCTTTATGCGGACCGAGCTGTCCCGCCTTGCGCCTCGTTTGGCAGGGATGGAGCTCGATCAGGCGTACATCAATGTCTACCCGCAAGGCAGCTTTATCCCGCCTCATCGGGACAACACCCGCGAAGGACACCTCGCCATGGTGGTGGTACCTCTGCAAAGCAGTCTAGCCCAGGGCATCACCTGGTACGACGCCCTGGACACGGCGCACCACGTCATTGACCAGATTGGCCAGGCAGTGATCTTTGACAGTCTGGCCATTGTTCATTCGGTGCCAGTGGTAACCGAGCTGCGTTTATCTATCGTTTTTTTATACCGGTGATTTTGTGACCCTACTAAAGACGGCTTATCGCAATCAGACTGTGGGCAACCTGCCCGCCATCGCCCTGACCCGCAAGGTATTGACGGCTGAACAGTTGAAGCCCTTTCAACGGCTTGTATCTGAGCAAGTAAAATCCCGCCCGTGTGTGCGCGGCCATCAGCAGCGCATGGGCGTTAACAATGTCGGGAATCTGAGTCGCTACCGCACGCTGAAGGAATATTCGTGGCCGGTAGAGTTTAAGAGCGCGCTACAGCCCCTTGCGACAGTGGTAGCGAGAGAGGCCACGCATTGGCTGCTGTACTTCGGCGAGGGTGACTTTCTGGACGAGCAGGATGCTTGGCTGGATCGCCGAACCCCGGTGGACTTCTACCTGGTCGCGCTGTATCCAAAGCAGCACCTCGTCATCGACGGGCGCACCTACACGCTGTCGTCCGGCGACGCAATCCAGTTCGCGCCCTCATATCGACATGCGGTGCTGCCGGTCAAAGGCGAGGCCGCTTGGCTCTGCTTTATGGTTTTTCGAGACTTCTGCGCAAAGTAGCCAAATCGATCTGTGCGCGCATTCGTCAATGTTGCCAAATCAAACGCTAGCCTTGCTCATTCTGGCGCTACCTGTTGTTGCCTTTTCACGATGCCAAAAAAAGCGCTAAAAATGACAAACTCGCAGGCGGGTAATTATGCCAATCATCGTGTCAGGTGGTGTCAATAACAACGCGCGCTTACA